>QHOV01000138.1 GCA_003218885.1 Verrucomicrobiota bacterium
AGTGGAAGACCTATGTTGAACCTGAGTTGCGACGCCTTTTTCAGACGGCGACGCAAACTGTGGCGACTGATTTGGAGCAACTGAACGGCAACGAGAAAAGTCTCGCCAACCGCACCTTGCGCATTCCTGCCAAACATGCCGATGCCTGGTTAAGCGCGCTTAATCAGGCCCGCCTCGTGATAGCCGCAAAAAATAGTTTCACGGAAAACGAACTGAACGACCACTTTCGCTCACCCATCGGATCGCGCCGAGACTTGAGTCTGTTCCAAGTAAACTTCTACGGTTTTCTCCAAGAATTTATTCTGCGCGAGCTGGAGGATTGAGACAAGACAGGTCCGGCAACTAGGCTTCCTTCTTTCCTCTTACCATGGCCATGAGCCGGTCCTTGATCGCGCCGGAGGCCTTCGCCGGGCGCAAGCTCAATGCAAACGCTTCATGCAACGCATAACATTTGGTAATGAAGTCTTCGGCCTTTTTCCCGAATTTCTTCCGCGCTTTCTCGAATTCCTCCAATTCTTCCGGCTCCAGCGCACCGATCACGTAGAGCCTCGACCGGTTCTGGAATTCGCTAAAGTTCATCTCTCAACTCCTTGAGGCCGTCATAAATTTTTTTAAGTCCTAGTTCAAGCCTCGTCTTCACAGTGCCCAATGGTGTATTCGTTTTGGCGGCGATTTCGCGCTGGCTCATGCCTTTAAAAAATGCGAGATCGATTGCCTGCTGCTGGGCCGGAGGCAGGCTCTTGATTACCTTGCGGATGAGGGCGCGCGTGTCGCTCAGCAGGATTTCTTCTTCTGTGGTGTTATGCACCCAGGCATCGGGCTGCTGTTCGGTTTCGTTTTTCAGGCGTTCCTCCGCGCGCGCATAAGCCTGCTTCTTGCGCAGGCCATCAATCGCCCGTCGCCGGGCCAGAGTAACCATCCAGCCGAGCGGTTTGCCCTTTTGCGCAGAAAAATTTTTCGCCTGATTCCAAATCTCCATAAAGATCTCCTGCAGGAGATCATCGGCCTCGGCTTCGTTATGAATCACCCTCAAGATAAGCGCCTTCAAAATGCCGTTGTATCGATCGTAGAGTTGAGACAGCGCATCGGGGTCCTCGGCTTGGATTCCCCGCATCAAGTCCAAGTCACTGGGCGCGCCGGGTTCGAGTTGCGGCGCAACAGTGAGTGGTCGCGCTCGCGACTTTGCCAGGCGCACCCGTTTCTTCGGCTTGCGGCGCGTGGAAGCAATTAGTTTGGTTGGCCGCATGTGTAATCAGGAATTGGAGCAATCAAGAACAGGATCGAGCGCATAGTCGGAATCGCGTGTCTTAATCTGCGCAGGCGCTTTCGTCCACCAGTTTTCCAAAAAACACGCCGTACAACTCGAACGCGAACAAACTGATATGTCCGATTCACACACTCGATAAATCTTGACCCATCTCCGGCAGCTTCACTACGCTCGCAAAATGATAATGAAAATAATTACATCCTTAATCGGCATCGCTGGCTTGAGCTTCGCCACATTGGCGGTGGCACAGGAACAGCAAACGGCATCTCCCGCGCCTGAGGAGAAGCCATCTACTACAGTTGAACAAGCAACCGCGCCTTCACCGGAGACAACGACGACTGCAAAAGCCCCCGAACAAACTACGGCTCAGCAAAAGGAAAAGCCCGCAGCCCCGGCGGCGAACCAGAAACGTCCGGTCGCAGCGAAGGCGCCTTCCTCGCCTGCTACTGCGCCGTCAAAAAACATGAGCGTCGAAGCAACGCTGAAGAACAACGAAAACAGATGGGAAGCATCTTATGGGGCTCACGATAGTTCAGTTGCTCAATCGTTCGTCGCCAACGATTTCGCTGGCGTTTATTGGGATGGAAGGGTGATGAACAAGTCCGCCGTTATTTCTGAGATCAAAAAAGATAAAGACACTTACAAGTCTGCCGTGAATGAAAGGCTCGCGGTGTACACCTACGGACCAAGCGTGGCAGTCGTTATTGGCACGGCGCACGAAAAGGGCACGACGAAGGACGGTAAGCCATTTGATCGCGCGTTTCGTTTCACCGACACCTGGATGCAACGTGGCAGTCAATGGCAATGCGTTGCGAGCCACGTAATGAAGATCAAGGGATAGCAAAATTAAGCGGCACAGACTTCGTGAAAGCAGCCACGGCAACGTGGCCGCTTTTGTTCTGAGTAGGGCCGATGCCGAGCTCGCGCGAGCAACGATGAACCGTTGATTGCGCGCCGCGCTTTGTAGGTCAAAAGTTAAACGCATGGCACAGGAGCCGAATGACACATCTATCGATCCGCTTTGGTACAAGGACGCCATCATCTACGAACTGCACGTTAAGACCTTTTACGACAGCGATGGCAACGGGATGGGTGACTTCCGCGGTCTGATCGAAAAACTGGATTATCTCCAGGACCTGGGAGTCACTGCAATCTGGCTGCTGCCATTCTATCCGTCACCTCTACGCGACGACGGATACGACATCGCCGATTATTTCGACGTCAATCCGACTTTTGGCTCGCTCAATGATTTCCGTGCGCTTCTGGACGCTGCGCATGAACGTAACCTGCGCGTCATCACGGAACTCGTAATTAATCACACTTCCGATCAGAATCCGTGGTTCCAAAAGTCCCGACGTGCTGTAGCCGCGGCAGCGGCCGGAGCCATCGAACCGGGCTACGGTGGGGACATTGCCTACAAGGATTTCTATGTCTGGAGCAACACGCCGGAAAAATACAAGGATGCCCGAATCATTTTCAAAGATTTTGAAACATCGAACTGGGCGTGGGACCCTGTTGCAAAAGCGTACTACTGGCATCGGTTCTATTCGCACCAGCCAGACCTGAACTTTGATAACCCGGCCGTGCATGATGCAGTAGAGAAGGTCTGCGACTTCTGGTTGTCCATGGGTGTAGACGGGCTTCGTCTCGATGCTGTCCCATACCTGTACGAACGGGAAGACAGTAATTGTGAGAACCTGGCTGAGACGCATGAATATCTCCGGAAGTTGCGCGCGCACGTCGATGCGAAGTTCCCGAACCGCGTGCTGCTTGCAGAGGCCAACCAATGGCCGGAGGACGCGGCGGCTTATTTCGGCAAAGGGGACGAATCCCACATGAGTTTTCACTTTCCACTCATGCCGCGCATGTTCATGGCGCTGCAGATGGAAGATCGCTTTCCGATCATCGACATTCTGGAGCAGACTCCGTCAATTCCCGAGATTTGCCAGTGGGCGATGTTTCTGCGGAACCATGACGAGCTCACGCTCGAAATGGTCACCGATGAAGAGCGCGACTACATGTATCGGGTTTACGCTACCGATCCGCACGCGCGCATTAATCTTGGCATCCGCCGGCGGCTCGCTCCGCTGCTTGTAAACAGTCGCCGCAAAATCGAGCTGCTGAATACGCTCCTATTCTCAATGCCTGGCACGCCCATCATCTACTACGGCGATGAGATCGGGATGGGCGACAATTTTTATCTGGGCGATCGCAATGGTTGTCGCACGCCAATGCAGTGGAGCCCGGACCGCAACGCGGGATTCTCGAGAGCGAACCCACAGCAGCTTTATCTGCCGGTCACGATCGATCCGGAATATCACTACGAAGCCGTCAACGTTGAAAACCAGCAGAAGAATCTCTCCTCGCTGCTGTGGTGGACGCGACGGGTCATCGCCATGCGAAAAAACTTCAAGGCGTTCTCGCGCGGCTCCCTCGAATTTCTCAACCCGGACAATGCGAAAGTTCTGGCGTTCCTCCGCCGTTGGGAAAACGAGACCATAGTAGTCGTGGCGAACCTTTCGNNCGGCTACGTGCCAATGGAAGTTTTTAGCCGCAATCTGTTTCGGCCGATCAGGAAATCGCGCTACGTCATCACGCTCGGCCCGCATGCCTATTATTGGTTCGCGCTGCAAGCGCCGACCGACGCTCGCCGTGCGTTGAAGAAACGCGTTGTGCCAACGATCAAAGCGCCGGCCGATCTGGACATTCTGCTTGGTAATAGCCAGCGAGAACAGCTCGAGCGCGAAATCTTGCCCAATTACGTCCGCAACTCCCGCTGGTTTGGCTCCAAGGCGCGGACCTTTCGCGATCTCAAGGTGATTGAACAGCTTGCCATTTCCCCCGACCGCGACGGCGCGCGACTTTTGTTCGTTGAGGTAAACTATCTGGATGCTCCTACGGAAACGTATGCCATTCCGGTGAAGATCGCCTCCGACGAAGCGGCGCGCCAGGTTTCCCAGAGCGCCTCGCACGCGATCATCGCGCATTTCGCGGACAGCGGCGGAGCGATCCTGTTCGATGCGATCTGGGACACGACGTTTCGCTCGCAACTGTTCGAGGCGATCGTGCAACGCAAGCCATCAAAGGACAGGTCAGCGATCTTGTCGGCCTCGCCAGCGACAAGCTGGAGCCAGATCATCTCCTCGCTTCCGGTAAGTCACAGGTTTTCGGCGCGGAACAAAGCAACTCTTCGATGCTCTTCGACAACGGATTTTTCCTGAAACTGTATCGTAAACTTGAAGATGGAGTGAACCCTGACGTTGAACTAAGCCGGTTCCTCACGGAACATACCCAGTTTCCAAACGTGCCGGCTTTCGTCGGGGCACTCGAATACCGCCGGACAAAGGCTGAACCGACTGTGGTTTGCCTCTTGCAACGCGCGGTCGCGAGCGAAGGCAACGTTTGGACACTCACCGTGGACGCGATCGGCCGCTATTATGAACGAGTGCTGGAGCGCAAAGCCGATCTTCAGAATGAAACAGCGCCGCCCGGTGCGCTCCTCGACGAACTGATTGGCGGGGTGTATGCCGACAAGGCAAAGCTATTAGCACAACGTACAGGCGAACTGCATCTTGCACTCGCCTCACGCACGGACAATCCCGCGTTCGCGCCGGAGCCTTTCAACGCCATGGCGCAGCGCTCGGTTTACCAAAACATGCGGGCATCACTGCGGCGCGCGTTTACTCTTCTGAAAAAGAAATTGCCAGATCTCTCCCGAGCATTTCGAGATGAAGCGAAGGAAGTGCTCGCTGCGGAACAGGAAATACTCGCGTGCGAAAAACGGCTGCTCGATCGCCGCACCAATGCCGCGAAAATTCGGATTCACGGCGACTATCATCTTGGGCAGTTGCTTTATACCGGCAAAGATTTTGTGATTCTCGACTTTGAAGGCGAACCGGCCCGTGCACTAAGCGAGCGCAAACTGAAACGCTCGGCACTGCGTGACGTCGCCGGCATGATGCGCTCGTTTCAATACGCGGCTTACAGCGCGCTCTGGCAGCCTGCCATGCGTAAAGAAGACGTGCCGTTCCTTGAGCGCTGGGCCGATCTCTGGTATCGCGAGATGAGCAGCGTTTTTTTGCAAAGCTATTTGAACACGACCACCGGCGCGATTTTCATCCCCAAAAACAGCGACGACCTTCAAATCATGCTCCAAGCCTATTTGCTCGACAAAGCCGTTTATGAAATCGGCTACGAGCTAAATCACCGCCCCACCTGGGTCGTCATCCCCATCCGCGGCATCAAACACATTTTGAAATCGGCATAAAAATGTCCACAGGTTTCGCAGACTAGCGTAGATTGAAAAAAACGAGATTGTGTAAATCTGCGTAATCTGTGGAAGATAACAGGTCCTATGAACAAACATCTCGACGAAATAGATAAAAACATCGCGGCGAAACATCTCTTGAAACATCCCTTCTATCTCGCGTGGACGCGTGGGGAGCTGAGCAGGGAGGCGCTCGCGGATTATGCGCGGCAGTACTATCACCATGTCGTGGCATTCCCCACGTATCTTTCGGCAGTGCACGCGAAGTGCGAGGATCAAGCAACGCGCAAACAACTTTTGTCGAATTTGATCGACGAGGAAGCAGGTTCACCGAATCATCCCGAGCTTTGGCTCAAGTTTGCTGAAGGTCTCGGCGTTTCTGCATCCGATGTACGCAAATCTGGAAAGTGGTCCGAAACGAAGGACTTGATCGATATATTTCGGCAAGTTTGCCGCGATGGATCGACCGCTGAAGGTCTCGCAGCACTCTACGCCTACGAGAGCCAAATACCAGAGATCTGTGAATCGAAAATTGACGGACTAAAAAAACACTACGGCTTCACCAGTCCCGAGCATTATCAGTATTTCACCGTCCACATCGAAGCGGATCGCGAACATTCTGACGCCGAGCGAAAGATCCTCAATCCCTTCGTTAACAAGCACAATTTTGAATCCGTAAAAGCGTCAGTGAACCGCGTGCTCGAGGCTCTCTGGGAAATGCTCTCCGGCGTTTGCCGGCGCCACGCAATCACGTACTGAGGTAGGGACATCGCTGGATGTCCGGACGGCGCAGCGCACCGTCCCTACCAACGTTAGCGCGGTCGCAGGACTAGAAACGAACGCGCCCGATGCCGGCAAACCGATAAGACTTGCGGTTGGCTCGGCTCGAGTGCGGCAGCGATCTTGTTGTAATCTGAAACTGATGTGACAGGTTGCTGATTGATTTCTTCAATCACATCCCCTTTTTGCAATTCTGCCACGCCGCTATCGGGATCGACGCCGGTGACTAATACGCCTTGCACATTGTCAGGCAGATCAAGCTGACGCGCCATCTCCGGCGTCAGCTCTTCCACATGAATCGCAGCAAGAGGACTGCTGGCCGCTTCTTCATCGCTCCGTTGTCGCGGAGTTTGCGGCTGTAAAGGCGCTCGTTTCGGCAACACACTTGAGGACTGATAATCCTGAGGCTGTTCCTTGATCTGAGTGGGTACCTTCAACGGCTTGCCGTCACGCACGATTTCCAGCTCAACATTCTTGTTCAACTCGGTCTGCGCCACCATGTTTCTGAGCGTGCCGATGTTTTTCACATCGCGCCCATTAAACTTGCGAATGACGTCGCCTGGCTGCAGCTGCGCCTGTGCAGCGGGCGATCCCGACATTACTTGATCGATCACCACTCCTTCGTTGTCTGTCGAACTCTCTTGCCCTGACTGCAGCGCGCGACTCACGATTCCCAGATAACCGCGAATTATACGGCCATGTTTCAACACGCTCTCAAGTGCCGTGCGAACCGTGTTGGACGGAATCGCAAAGCCGATTCCTTGCGAACCGCCACTGCTGGAAACGATTTGTTCGTTAATGCCGACGACTTCCCCTCGCAAATTAATCAATGGCCCGCCGCTGTTGCCTGGATTGATTGCCGCGTTCGTTTGGAGCAAATCACCGCGAAAATCGGTGCTGTTCGGTCGTCCTTTCCAGCTGATAATCCCATCTGTCACTGTCTCCTGGAGACCAAACGGATTGCCGATGGCCAGAACAAAATCTCCTGGTTGCACCGTGTCGGAGTCAGCGAGTTTCAGAGGCTTGACGCCCTGATCATCGATTTTGAGCACCGCCAGATCCAGCTGGGAATCGGCGCCGACCAACCGGGCCTTCTTGGTGCGGCCATCGCTCAGCTGCACCTCAATCTCGTCCACCTGATCGACCACATGATTGTTGGTGATGATGTGACCTTCATTGGTCACAATCACACCGGAGCCCAGCGAACTCTGCACCAGCGACTCGTCCCGTGGACTGCGAAATCGCCGCTGCTGGTTACCGAAAAAGAACTCAAACGGATCAAGCCCATACTCGCGTCGAATGCCGATTTTTTTTGAGGTTTTCACCGCAACAACTGACGGGAGCACGCTGCTCACCAGCGCGCGCCGCTCCCGGTTCAATGTCTCCAGCGATGCGACTTGCTTTGAGTCCACGCTCGGCTCCGAGGCCAGCGTGTACTTTTCCGATTTTCGGATGGAAGGTAGATTCAACCCTCCGTGCTTAAGGCGATAATCGTAGAGGAGGGAAATTCCCGCGCTGACCAGCAGGACAAACAGTAAAAATTTCGCGAGATTTTTCATTAGCTGACGTTGGAAAAAGTCCGTCCGTGTTTTTCGACAATTAAGCGCCGGAAACGTTGATTCTCAGGCGATTCCAGCCGCGGATCTGCCTGGAAGATTGACATGGCAGCTCCGCGCGCGCGCCGCATCAAATGCGCATCCGTCTTCAAGTTACCGATCTTCAGCGCCGGCAGACCGCTCTGCGCCGTGCCGAGCAAATCGCCCGGGCCACGCAATTCCCAGTCTGCTTCGGCCACTTCGAAGCCGTTACTGGTTCTTTCCAAAACGGCGAGCTTCTCCGAAGCCTCCTTCGCCTGAGACGAGGTCAGCAAGATACAATAGGATTTATGTTCTCCCCGACCGATCCGTCCCCGAAGTTGATGCAGTTGCGCCAGACCAAAACGCTCCGCGTTTTCAATCAGCATCACGCTGGCATTGGGAACATCGACGCCGACCTCGAGCACAGTCGTGCTGATCAACGTGCTCGTGTCGCCGCGCCGAAAGCGTTCCATGATCTTTTGTTTCTCCGGCGCCGGTATTCGGCCGTGGACCAATTCGCATCGAAAGGGATGGAGGCGTTCCCGCCACAACTCGTACTCCGCCGCAGCGGCTTTCACGTCTAATTTTTCACTCTCATCTATCAACGGATAGATCACGTAGAGCTGGCGGCCCCTTTCTAATTGCGTTCGTAAAAAGCTGAGGACTTCGCCCAGTTTCGTAGTATCGCGCACCGCAGTGACGATTTTTCCCCGGTTCCGTGGCATCTCGTCGATGGTTGAAACGTCGAGGTCGCCGTAAATCGTCATCGTTAGCGTGCGCGGGATCGGCGTGGCGGTCATGACCAACACATCGGGCGCTGGTTCGCGCGCAGTCAGTCGGGCACGTTGCGCCACCCCGAACTTGTGCTGCTCATCAATCACCGCGAATCCAAGATTTGAAAATGACACGCTCTCGTAGAGCAATGCGTGCGTCCCAATAATGATCTGCGCTTCATCGGGAGAATTTGTCCGGTTCACGCATGCGAACAACGATAGCGGCCCGCTCTCCACCTGTCGCGCGGCCGTTCGTAGTGCGAGGCGTATGCCCAGCGGCTCGAGCCAGCGCCGCAACACATCGTAATGTTGCTCCGCCAAAATTTGCGTCGGCGCCATGAATGCTGCCTGATATCCGCCTTCAACCGCAAGAAGCATCGCCGCTATTGCGACGACCGTTTTGCCTGAGCCAACATCGCCTTGCAGCAAACGGTTCATCGGATGCGTAGCCGCAAGATCGTGGTGGATTTCTGCGATGACTTTCTCCTGCGCGCGCGTCAGTTCAAACGGAAGCGCCTTCAGAAATCTGTCCAACAATACGTCGGACCCGCAGTGCGCCTCGCCAGTGCGAATCGACGCATCGGTGCGTCGGGATGCAATCAGCATTTGCATTGCGAAGAATTCGGAGAGGACCAAATGCTCGCGCGCGGCATCCCGGTCCTCCCAACTTTTCGGGAAATGAATGGCGCGAATCGCCGCCGCCCGCGTCATGTCCCCATTCATGAGTCCGCGCGGCAATAATGTTTCGAATCCCGCAGGCGCGGGACGAAGCTCATTTAAAAGCCGATAAACGATGCTGCGCAAGGCGCGCTGTGAAAGACCCTCCGTCGCTGGATAGATAGGCGTGATCCTGCGGAAATGGATCGACATTTCCTCATCGTTCTCGATCACTTCGAACTCCGGATGATCCATGCAAATTCGCTTCCCGCGGAGACGTGGCTTTCCAAAGACAACAATACGCTGGCCGGAGGCGATCATTTTTTGCACGTAGTGCAGGTTGAACCATCGACACACCAGCGGCTCGCTCAGAGCATTTGCCTGCGACTCTTGGAGCGTGGCCTCAAAAATTTTCTTCCATCCGCCAAAACGACGCAGCGACGTTTTAACTACCTCACCGCAAAGACAGATCGGAACATCGCTTTCCTCGCGTGGAAAACGCGGGAACTCGGTGCGATCTTCGTGGCGGCGGGGGAAATGAGTGAGCAAGTCTTCTACCGTCTCAATCCCGAGGCGCCGCAGCGCGAGGAGACGCGGCCGCGGGATCCAGTTTAGCTCTTCAAGCGATTGTGAGACCTGAGGAGCGCACGCGCCTCGCATGCTGGCGACGGCAACCTCGCCGTCACGAACTTTTTGTTCAAGAACCTTGCTCATTACATTGGCTCCGCCGGTCGCACCGCTTCGATGTGCATCGCAACCAACGTCTCACCTCCATATTCATCCGCGCGAATTCGGAATGCCACATCCCACGGCGCCGGGGGCAATTGATTCGGTGCGCCGTTAAAATAAACCGCGCGCCGATGGCGATCGCCCTGGCGCAAACGAAAGAGCAAGTGCTTTTCGTTCATCACGCGCGGCGGCGCAACTGGCTCAACTTCACGCGCAAGGAACAGCGGCTGCGGATTTCCGTTTCCAAACGGCTGTAGCATTTCGTGCCAGCGCAGAAAATCAACGTCTATCTCGGTGAATGCCAGCTCATGGTCCAGTCGCAGGCAAGGTTGCAATGCTTCGTCGGACAGAAGCTCGCGCGCGGCGTTACGAAATGCTTTGGCAAAAAGATCGAAATTTCCCTCGTGCACCGCCAGCCCGGCCGCCATCTCATGTCCACCGAAGTTGTCGAGGCTACCCGCGCAACGATTCAGCGCTTCGACCAGGTTCAACCCTTCGATGCTTCGTCCGCTTCCTTTGCCCATTCCGTTCTCGTCGAAGCCGATCACAATTGCGGGCCGATGATATTTTCGAACAATCCGTGACGCCACGATACCGAGCACTCCCGGATGCCAGCCATGCGCGCCTGCCACGATAGCGGCATCACGAGCCGCGTCGAATTGGCTGTCTATTCCCTCTATCGCTGCATCAAAGATTTCCTGTTCCACCTCCTGGCGTTCGCGGTTTTGCTGATCGAGTTCCGCCGCGAGCACTGCTGCTTCGCTTTCCTCCTGAGTGAGCAGCAGCCGCAAAGATTTCTCTGCCGTGCTCAAACGCCCCGCAGCATTCAAGCGCGGGCCAAGGCGGTAGCCAATATCTTCGGGCAAGATTGGCACGCGCACTCCGGCGACTTGCATTAATTTCCTCAAACCGATACGCGAGGTCCGTGCGATCTCGATCGCGCCGCGCTGAACCAGAACACGGTTCTCGCCACGCAGCGGGGCGATGTCCGCCACCGTGCCGAGCGCCACAAGATCAAGCTTCGATTTGAGATCGAACCCAGTCAGCAGCCTAGTTTTTAATAGCGCGTGGCAGAGTTTGAAGACGATCCCAACACTGCAGAGATATTCCATCCCGCACTGCGTCAGCTTCGGATTCACGACCGCAACGCAGTTAGGCAACTCGGACTTGGGCTGATGGTGATCAAGCACGATGACATCTACCCCGCGTCTCTTGAGTTCAGAAATCTCGTTCACTGACGAGGTGCCGCAATCAAGGGCGATGAGTAATTGCGGTCGATGTTGTTTGACACAACGCTCAATACTTTCGCGGCTCAAGCCGTAGCCCTCCTCCAGGCGGAACGGCAAAAATAATTCCGGGGTGCCGCCGTAAGCGCGCAACATTTCGTCAAGCAACGCCAGCGAAGTCACGCCATCCACATCGTAATCCCCGAAGAGCACGATGCGTTCCTGAGAATCCAGCGCCGCGAGAATACGCGAAACCGCCGCGCGCATTTCCGGGAGCAAAAACGGATCGCTTAACGAGCGAAGACGCGGCCGCAAAAAGTTTTCAACTTCCTCCAGGGAATGGAATCCTTTGCGCAAAAGCAACCGTGCAACGCACTCCGACCCGCAAAAGTGATTGAGTTGCCCTCTGCGCGGCGTTGCACCGATCACTTTATTCGCCTGGACCTTCCTGACAAGATGCAGCGATCGCTCTGGCCTAGCTCGGCATCACGCTCGACAAGGAGCGATCTCCGATTCAAAAGCATACATGATCAAAGCAATTTCACTCCTAGCTCTTGGCATCGTGGCGCCAATTGACTCGTGGAGTGGTGAACGGCAAACCGGTGCCAGCAAGCGTGACTCGAAATACGATTCTGATAACCGATCGCAACACGTTCCGATTTCCAAAGGGCGAGAGGCGTAGGCACTCACCCCGCCGGGCACTTTACCGTCAATCCAAATACGCGACCCAAAGAAGTAGACTCGATTGCCGAAGGTGGACCGAAGGCTGGTCAACTAACGCGCGGCATTTACGAGATCATTGACGCGACCCACAAACGCGCCTGCTGGGGCCGGCCCGGTGGCCCGCGTCCAAAAGACTTCACGTCGCCTCCGGGGAGCAGACAAATCCTTCAATATTGGAAAAAGATGGGACCTGTACCTTCGCGTTGATCCTCTTTACCAAGCTACCCAGAGCGAAATTACATCAGCCTCGCTACACGAGATCGAACCTGAGATCGCTCTCTTCAAGCAAGCCATGCTTAGCACATAGCTTCGCGAACGTCCTCAGACCTTCTTTCTCTTGTTCACCAAAGTTGAATCGAAGATGTTCGCGGTAATAGCAGGCGCAGAATTGGCGATCAAAGTCTGTTTCGGCTGCGATCAGCCGATCGAGATCAGCAAGATTTTCATCACGCAGGGTGCGAAGGCGGCTCGCGATCGTTTTCGCATCCGGGACTTCGGGGCGAATCAACCAGAGCGCGTAAACGAACGGAAGACCGATAAGCTTTTTCCACTGCTCACCCAGATCCCAAAATCGAAATTCGCCAGCGTGACTCTCGCGAAAGCGAATGGCTTGATCGCCGATCAGCAACTGTGCGCGACGAGCTGAAATTGATTTCGCCCCAGCCGGTGAGACGCCCGTGTTACGCCGGACCAAACGCGGATTGCATCCTACCTCTGCATGCAGGCAGCGCAGGAGATTGACCGCAGTTTGCGATGCAGGGTCGAGCTCGATTTCTTTGATCTCCGAAATGTCGCCGCGATGCGCGACGACGACGCTGTAAACCGGTCCGTCGGATGAAATGGAAACCTCATCAACAATCCGGTAAATCGGGTTGCGCAGAAATTCGAAACTGGAGACCAGCGCGATATCAAGCTCGCCTTTCGCGAGTCGTTCACATAACACCGACGGATGATCAAACTCGATGCCACCCGGACATCCGCGAATGAGTGGACGCGCGTTCAGATATTTTACGCAACCGATACGAAGGGAGCTCAAGTGATCAGTGAACGACGCCTGTCATCCTGCGCAAAGCGCAACGTAACCGAAGAACCGGGTGGAATTACCTTGGGCCTTGTCACGAGATTCCTCGACTTTGCTCGCAATGACAGCAAGGACTACCCGCAAACCAATTCGCGCTCGTTAGGCCGGCTGAGTCGTCTCGCACCGTTCAAGTGCCGATAATAACTGTCGCGCTGCATGGGTACGCGGCTGGCCTCGCGGATGGCGTGTTCCAGTGCAGCCACGGTTTGCTGCTGCGGTGTCGTCGCGCCCGCCATGTGGAAAATTTTTTCCTCCAAAATTGTGCCGTGCAGATCGTCCACGCCGTAGCTGAGCGAGACCTGCGCCAGCGGCAGTCCTAGGCTGACCCAATAAGCGGTCAGGTGATCGATATTATCCAGGTAAATTCGGCTCACCGCGAGATTGCGAAGCTGTTCAAATGCAGAGGCACGTTTTATGTGAGCGAGCATGCCGTGGGCTGCCGACGGCTCGAACGCAAAGGGAACAAAGCCAGTGAACCCGCGCGTCTCATCTTGTAACTCGCGAAGCTGCCGCAAGTGATCCACACGATGAGCAGGCATTTCGATGTGACCGTAGAGCATAGTGCAGGTGCTGCGGCCACCCATCTGATGCCACATGCGATGCACATCGAGCCATTCAGCGGCGGTTTCTTTGCCGCGACAAATTTGATCACGCACGACGGGATCGAAAATTTCGGCGCCGCCGCCGGTGATAGAACCGAGACCCGCTTCGCGCAGAGTCTCCAGCGTGTCGCGGATCGGCATGCGAAAGATTCGTTGAGACAAATGACGAACCTCGATCGCGGTAAATGCCTTGATGTGAAGCTGCGGATCAAGTGCGCGCAGACTACGCAAAAGATTGAGATACCACTCCTTCTTTAGCGTCGGATGCAGCCCGCCGACCATGTGGACTTCGGTTATCCCAAGGGGCAGCGCCTCCCGGACAGCACTGATAATTTCATCGATCGCGTATTCGAAGGCGTGCGCATCACGCTTTCTAGCCGCAAAAGCGCAGAACTGGCAGGAAAGGATGCAGAGGTTGGAGTAATTGATGTAACGATTGTGAATGTAGGTCGCGTAGTTGCCGTTTTTTCGGTCGCGCAAAACATTGGCGATCATTCCGAGGGCGTTCAGGTCACTGGAACGATAGAGCGCAACCGCATCGGCCTCTGAGATTCGCTGAGCCGCCTCAACTTTTTCGGCGATTGGCCTGAGTTCTTTTGGAATGAGCAGGTAATTCATCCGGCGGCTACAGCAACGTGTTGGCCATCAAGAATGCACAGAGCGCTTCCACCTTGCAACAAAAACCGTGGCGGCGAATGAGAGAAGGATAGTCAGATTTTCGCAACGCCCGCCCGATGCTACCGTCTAATTGAGCGATGGCTGCTAGCGATCCAGGAAATCAAGGGAGATCGGAGGAAGACGCTGAAGACGTGCGGCTGATGCGGCTGGTGAGCCAGGGCGATACCAGCGCGTTCGAAGAACTGATTGAAAGGCATCAAGCCTTGGTGGCGGGCACCGTGGCGCGGATGTTGAGCAGCAATTCGGACGTAGAAGATATCGCGCAGCAGGTTTTTATCCGGGTCTGGAAAAGCGCGCGCCGATATGTCCCGCGCGCCAAATTCACGACGTGGCTGTTGAAAATCACGCGCAATCTGGTTTTCAACGAGCTGCGCCGTACAAAGCGTCACGCGCATGTTCCGCTTCAGTCAGAACCAGGCGCAGAGGATCCGCCTCTGAAGGATGAGACGAATCTCGCGCCGGATGCGTCTCTTTTGGAATTGGAACTTCAGCGAACGATTGAGGACGCAATTCTCCAGCTACCGGAAACCCAGCGGATGGCACTGGTGCTGCGGAGGTATGAGCAGCTTAGCTACGAGCAAATTGCCGAGGTTCTCGATCTCTCCGTTCCCGCTGTAAAAAGCGTACTATTTCGCGCGCGCTCAGAACTCCGCTCACGGCTGAGTAAATATCTCGCTTAGCAAACGGCTTTTCTCTTCCTCTCCCTCTTGCTCTTACTCTTACTCATGCTCTTTAGCGGCTTCGCGAAAAAGTGTGACGCGCGGTGGCACCTAAAATTGTAGACGAGGGCGACAGCTTTTCCAACAGTCAGCGCTCGATCACGCGACCCCGGACGCGCTTGATCTGGCTATGATGCGTGAGCACGTGAACACGTCCGTCGCTGCCGCGAAAAAATGCACTGAGCAACCAACTGACGAACGAAATGATAATCGCGCCGAAAAACGCGCGCCAGAAACCGGGAACTTCAAAACACTGCACTATCTCGCCAACGAACTTCAACATCAGCGCATTAATAATTAGAATGAAGAGGCCAAGGGTAACGAGAATCAACGGTAGGCTCAGCAACAAAAGCACAGGACGAATAAAAGCGTTCACAATACCGAGCAGAAGCGACGCGCCCAGCAGACAATCGATGCGGCCCCCGTAGTTGATGCCCACCACCGGTGCAGCCACAAATACCGCGACAGTCGTCACAATCCAGCGAAAAACAAAATGTCTCATAGGAAAAAGTTATGCTGGTTTGTTCTTCGACCCAACGCGTGCGAGAAACTGCTTGCGGATCGTTGGATGCGCGTTAAACGAAATGAAATCATCAACACCGTCAATTTGTGCCGAAAAAAAAGAAAATTGTCCAAAATAAAAGTCAACCGCCAGCAGAAGCCGGCGGCCCGTCCTCCGGAGTGAAAGCCGTTAAAGGCCAGCGCGCGAGCCGTACAACCGCAGGTCGAAAAACACGCGGGACGAGCGCCGGGAAAGGTGCCGCTGACAAACGAGCAAAGATATCAATGCCTGCCGAGGCCGGAGGAGGACTTGCGGAGCCGTCGGACGAAGCGATTCGTTTCCGCGCCTACTTCATCTCCGAGCGCCGGCGCAGATTTGCATTGCCGGGCGACGCAGACTCCGATTGGCTCGAGGCGAAGCGACAACTGCTCTCCGAAACAGGCCCGCGCTGAAGCAGACGACCCATTTTGCTGGCAAGCATTTTAACCACGGATTTCACGGAGGGTACGGATAAATCAGATCTGCAGGCGCCGGTTTTTTATCCGTGTTAATCTGTGTAATCGGTGGTTCTTCAATCAATGGAAAGCGCGATTGCCGATCTTAAAGAAGCTCTGCGAGAACGCCTCGCAGTAATTCGGGATGAACAAAGCCGCCGCGACGAGCCAAAACACATCGCACGATTGCGCGCAGTCTCTGAAAAGATCGACCAGTTGCAGGCGGCGCTTCCAAAGCCAGTTGATCCTCGGCTGGTGCATTATCTCGAGCGCAAGAGTTACGATAAGGCGCTCGAATATCTGGAAGGTAGGGACGTTTGACCGCAATCGTCCTCGGGCGATTCGGTGAATCGCCCCTACCGCGAGTACAGCTCGACGATCAGCTGTTCGTTCACGATCGGCTGCATCTCTTCGCGCGATGGAATGCGCGCAACCTTGCCGCTGAGCGCGTCGCGATCGACAGTGAGCCAGCCGGGCACCGGAACAATCTGTGTAAGATCAAGATTTCGCAGCACAAGCTGGCGCGATTTCGGTTTATCTTTGATCGTGATCTCGTCGCCTGCCTTCACATTGTAGGAAGCGACATTCACCGTGCGTCCATTTACGAGCACGTGGCCATGCGACACCAGCTGGCGAGCAGCGCTGCGGGTATTAGCAAGGCCAAGGCGGTAAACGACATTATCGATACGCGTCTCCAATAGTTGAAGAAGCGTTTCACCTGTCACACCGCGCTTCTGCAGCGCCTTCTCGAAAATCCTCCGAAATTGCCGCTCGAGAAGCCCATATTGATAACGCAGCTTCTGTTTTTCGCCGAGCGCAATCGCGTACTCCGATTGTTTGCGCCGGGAACCTCTCGGGCCATGCATGCCGGGCGGATAATTCTTCCGCTCCAATGCCCTGGAGGAACCGAAAATCGGCACCCCATAGCGCCGGCTTACTCTCGTTTTTGGTCCTGTGTATCTGCCCATTTCAGAAAGTTGAGAGTTGAGAGCGTCAGACGCGACGCGGTTTTGGCGGGCGACAGCCGTTGTGCGGCACGGGAGTAACGTCTCGGATAACAGTGAGATCGAGCCCGATCGCCTGCAACGCTCGCACCGCGGATTCACGCCCCGCTCCCGGGCCCCTTACCAAGACTTCCACTTCTTTTAGTCCATGGCCCATCGCCTGCCGGGAGGCGTCCTGCGCAACCATCTGCGCCGCGTAGGCGGTGCTTTTGCGCGAGCCTTTAAAGCCGACTTTTCCCGCGCTCGACCACCCAATCACGTTGCCTTTCATGTCGGTGATCGTCACGATTGTGTTGTTGAACGTCGAAAGCACATGCGCAATTCCTGAATGAACATTCTTGCTGCCTTTTGCTTTGACGACCTTCGCTTTCTCAACCTCAGCCGCAAGTGAAAGGCTCTCGGTCGCTGCCGCAACAGGCGTCGGCTCTTCTTTCTTTTTCTTGGCCGCCTTCTTGACCGGCTTAGCTGCCGGCTTGGCCTCTGGAGTTGGCGGTTTGGGGCCCGTCTCCTTAGAAACTACATCACTTGGACGCTCCTCACCGGCCACTGCCATAGCCTCGCCTTCCGATGGCTCTGCCGGAGCCGCCATCGATTTCGGCTCCGTCGGTTTCGGTTCGTCCGGACTTGGGTTGGTTGGATCCTTTGGTTCGGCCATTTTAGTTAGTCGTTAAACTTTGCCGGCTTTGGCTTCCGGGTTGCGGATCACACCGACGGTCTTGCGCGGTCCCTTGCGTGTCCGGGCATTTGTTGAAGTGCGCTGGCCGCGCACCGGCAAGCCCTTCCGGTGACGGATGCCTCGATAAGAATTGATCGCCTGCAGACGTTTCAAGTTACTTTGCACGTCGCGACGCAGATCACCTTCAATCTTGATCTTGTTGTTCGTGATTGCGTGAATGATTTCGTTCAACTGCTGCGGCGTAAGATTTTTCGCGCGCAAATTCGGGTCGATATTGGTCTGCTCGAGAATGCGCCTGGCTGTGCTAAAGCCGATTCCGTAGATATAGGTGAGAGACGCCTCGATGCGCTTGTCTGCTGGAATTTCGACTCCGAGTAATCTTGGCATGTTCTTTAAGTTAAAAAGGTTACAAAGTTAAATCGTTGATTCGTTAAATCGCTAAATCGTTAAATGAACATCATCCCTGGCGCTGCTTATGGCGCGGGTTCTTGCAGATCACTCGCACTACATTCTTGCGCTTCACAATCCTGCAACTGGCACAAAGTCTTTTTACTGATGGTCGTACTTTCATAATCCGCGAAATGGAAAACGCGGGGCGGCCGCCGCGTTGTCATTTTTGGCGATAAGTAATTCGCCCTTTCGACAAATCGTAAGGTGAAATCTCTAGCATAACTTTGTCGCCTGGCAAGATCCGAATGAAGTGCAAACGCATTTTCCCGGAGATATGCGCCAGAACACGATGACCATTGGCCAGCTCAACCCGAAACATGGTATTGGGCAGCAACTCGACGACTTTGCCTTCTACTTCAATTGCGTCTTTGCGCGCCATGTCAGAATTTCCGGGTCGCCCTTCGTAATCAGGACCGTGTGCTCGAAATGCGCCGAGGGCATTCCATCCGCTGTGCGCACCGTCCATCCGTCGTCGAGCAATCTTACGTCCGAAGTGCCGATGTTAATCATCGGCTCAATTGCCAGCGTCATGCCTGCTTTCAACTTCGGACCGCTGCCGCGTTTGCCGTAATTGGGAATTTGTGG
Organism: Verrucomicrobiota bacterium; assembly: GCA_003218885.1. Taxonomy (GTDB): domain Bacteria; phylum Verrucomicrobiota; class Verrucomicrobiia; order Chthoniobacterales; family UBA10450; genus Udaeobacter. Next base: position 18,791 of record QHOV01000138.1, read on the forward strand.
TTCCTCATGCATTTTTCGCCCCACCCCGTGTCCAACAAATTCGCGTACGACTGAAAAACCAAAGCGGCGCGCTTCGTCCTCGATTTCGGCGCAAATGTCGCCCACCCGCCGTCCTTCGCGGGCGACGCCGATTGCGCGCGCGAGCGCATTTTCGGTGACGCGCAGCAATTGATCCGTGCGTTCATCGACGATTCCAACTGGAACCGTCGTGGCGTTATCGCCTACCCAGCCATCCTGAATGATGCCGATGTCCAGTTTCACTATGTCGCCATATTGAATTCGCCGTTGGCTGCCGATCCCGTGAACCACTTCGTCGTTAAGCGAGACGCAGATGTTGCCCGGGAAAACGCGGTGCCCCAGCCGATAACCCAGAAATGCACTCTTCACGCGGGCCTCACTCATGAAGTCTGCTGCCGCCTCGTCCACTTCTTTGGTCGTAATACCGGGGCGAATCAAATCGCTGACCCGGTCGAGAATGTCGCTCGCTGTGCGACATGCCTGCCGCATCTTCTCAATTTCCCGGGCGTTTTTGATCGGAATCATGTCGTTCTCTTGTCTTCAATCAGTCGTGAGATATCGCTAAAGACCGCCTCGCGATCGCGGTTCCCGTTGATCCGATGCAAGATGGACATTTTTTCATAAAAGGACGCGAGCGGCTCAGTCTTGGTGTGGAATTCTTGCAAGCGGGTTTGCAAAACGGCCAGATCATCGTCATTGCGGCGCTCTAAGGGACCATCGCAATAGGGACATATGGGACGGTTGGCAAACTGCGCGCTCGATGAGCTAGTGGTAAAACCGCATTCGCCGCACTGAAGCCGGCCGGCGATGCGTTCACGCGCAGTCTGCTCCGACACCTCGAGCCAGATCACTAAATCCAATGCAGAGCGCAGCCTTGCCAAAATCGACATCAAACTTTCGGCCTGCGGCAGTGTCCGCGGGAAACCATCGAAGACGAACCCGTGCCCACCATGCAAGCGCAGCCAGTCCTCGATCAGTTCAATGATGATTTTGTCCGAGACGAGGCCGCCGCTGCGGAGCACTTCGGCAGTCTGTTGCCCCAAAGGCGTCCCGAGATCTCGTTCACGGCGCAAGATAGCGCCCGTCGAAGTGACAGGAATGCCGAACTGGCGCGTAATCATTTCCGCCTGGGTCCCTTTGCCGGAACCGGGCGGGCCAAGAAGAACGAGCCGCCTTTTCACTTATCGCCCGTAAAGAAAAAAGGCGACACCGGCGATCACGAGAACGGCGATCCCCACATAGAGCCACATCAGGGTGCCGCTGGCTGCTGCCTCGCCGCGAACGTAAGTGGCACGATCGAACGCTCGCCCCCGGATTCGTCCCTTACGCAAAAAGCCGTCGTAATGCCGTTGAATCAGGTGCGTCTCCACCTGGCGCATGGTATCAAGCATGACGCCCACAATGATCAACAAGCTGGTGCCGCCGAAAAATTGCGCTGTGATGATGGGCACATTCAACCATTGGCTAAGAAGGCTTGGCAAAACCGCTATCAAGGTGAGGAAAATCGCGCCGGCAAACGTGAGTCGCGTCATCGTGAAATCAAGAAAGTCGGCAGTCGGCTTTCCTGGTCGCACGCCCGGAATGTAACCGCCGTATTTTTTAAGATCGTCCGCGATTTGCGCCGGCTGAAACTGGGTTGCAACCCAGAAGTAACTGAAAAAGAAAATCATTGCCGCAAGAACGACATAATGGGGCCAACCGGTGGAAAGCGCACTGGCTATGCGATTCGCGATGGGACTGCTCTTAAAACCGTAGCTGACGATGGTGGCCGGGAACAGAAGTAATGCCCAGGCAAAGATGATCGGCATGACACCAGCATAATTTACCTTCAACGGCATGTATTGTGTCTGGCCACCGTACATTTTCCGGCCCACGACCCGTTTGGCGTACTGCACAGTGATCTTGCGTACGCCTTGCGTGATCGCAATCACCGCAGCGATGACAATAATCAAGAGGAACACAAGCAATACAAGGACCATCGGATTTACCTGGCTCGAACCGGTTTCCCCCGAAGGCACAAATGTCTTCCACGCCTGTGCGAGCGCAGCAGGCAGGCGCGCAACGATGCCAATGGTAATGATAAGCGATATCCCGTTGCCAATCCCGCGCTCGGTAATTTGATCGCCCAGCCACATCAGCAACAGCGTCCCGGTCGTGAGGGAAATCACCGTTATGATTCGAAATCTCCAGCCAAGATCGTCCACTAACGGAATGCCGAGGTTCCTAATGGTGTCGGTGATCCCCGGCAGCATCGTGTGATACGATTCGGGGTGCTGAAACGACAGCGCCAGCAGATACCCTTGGAAAATGCACAGCCCAACTGTTGTGTAGCGCGTTAACTGCATGATCTTTTGTCGGCCACCATCTTCGCGCGCCAATCTGCCTAGCCGCGGAATCACCGCCGTCAGCAACTGCATCATGATCGATGCGCTGATGTACGGCATAATGCCGAGGGAGAAGACCGCGCAATTTTCAAGCGCGCCGCCACTGAACAGGTTAAAGAGCGCGGCCAAACCGCCTCCGGTCCGCTGGGTCAGCGACGTGCGAAACCATTCCTGCAAAACGGCTTGGTTGACTCCCGGAGTTGTGATGGCAGCTCCCAAACGCACGATCACCACAACGGCCAGCGTAAACAAAATGCGCCGGCGCAATTCCGGTATCTTAACTGTGTTGAGAAACGCCGAGACCATCCGCTAAATCTGGATTATTGCCTGCCGAGACGCTAGCTCTCCTCAGATGTTTTCTTCTTTGTCCGCGCCTTCACTTTGCCTTGCGGTCTCCTCGACGACTCTCTCTTTCCTGCTGCCTGCGAGGCAGGTTCAACAGATACTTCCCCTGCCGAGATTCCACTCTCCCCGGCGCCGTGGACTGGGGCTGCTTGCGGGCCTCTTCCTTCACGCAATGTAATTGTTCCCCCAGCCTTTTCGATTTTTTCCCGGGCTGCTGCACTGACTTTATCGGCTTCCACCTTCAGGCCGTGCTTTAATTCGCCGTCACCAAGGATTTTTATTCCCACGAAATGACCCCGAACCAAATTCGACTCACGCAGCAGATGTTCGTTTACCACCGCTCCAGCTTCAAATGCATTCAGGTCGCTGAGGTTTACAATCGCATAACGCTTGTGAAAGGCCGCATTGTTGAATCCGCGTTTCGGCAATCGTCGAATCAGCGGCATCTGCCCGCCTTCGAACCCCAACCGAATGCTCCCACCCGAGCGCGCCTTTTGCCCCTTATGACCTTTGCCGCTGGTCTTTCCATGCCCTGAGCTTTCACCGCAACCCAGGCGTTTGACGCGATGTCGCGATCCCGGCCGCGGCCGCAAATTATGCAGACGCATTATGTTGGTCGCCCTTTCCATCGCTAAAATGAATTCCGCGCGCTTTAAAAATTTCGTCTCGCCGGCGAAGTGATCGCAACGCAGCGATCGTCGCCTTTACTACGTTGGCGTGATTACTCGATCCAAGCGACTTAGCCAGCACGTCTCGAATACCGGCCGCCTCAGCGACTGCCCGCACGCCTCCACCGGCGATAACGCCGGTTCCTGGCGAGGCGGGACGCAAAAGCACGCGTGCTCCATCGTATTCGCCGATCACTTCGTGTGGTATCGTGTTTTCATTCAATGAAACTTTTTCCATCGATTTGCGCGCTGCCTCGGAGGCCTTTCGAATAGCTTCTGAGACTTCGTTCGCCTTGCCAAATCCGCATCCTACTTTTCCATCGTGATCTCCAGCTACGATCAACGCGCTAAAGCTAAAACGTCGACCGCCCTTCACGACCTTGGCGCAACGGTTGATAAACACGACTTTTTCCGTCGTATCGCCCTTTGCCGCGGGAGTCCTATCTGGTCTGCGGAAGTCTGGTCGTCTGCCTGAAGTTGTTTGAGCCATGAATTAAAATTTTAAGCCGCCTGCGCGCGCCGCATCTGCTAATGCCTTTACTTTTCCGTGATAAAGGAACCCGCCACGATCAAAAACGACTCGCTCGAGTTTTTTCGCCAGCGAACGTTCCGCGATTGTCTTGCCGATTTGTTCTGCCGCGGTCTTGTTTGCAGCAGCTTTATCTTTGTCCAGTAAGGAACGCTCCGTGGTCGATGCAGCGGCCAGCGTCCGTCCAGTATCGTCATCGATCAGTTGAGCGTAAACGTGTTTCCCAGAGAAATGAACTGCCAGCCGCGGCCGTTGCGCCGTGCCTGCAACTTTTTTCCTGATCCTTTGATGAACGCGCTGCCGCGCTGCCTTACGAATCGTCGCCATATCTATTGAACGGTCTTGCCCACTTTGCGACGAATCTGCTCGCCCGCGTAACGAACGCCTTTGCCCTTGTACGGTTCCGGAGGATAAAAGCGACGGATGTCCGCCGCCACTTGGCCAACCAGTTTTTTGTCCACGCCTTGGACCGTAATCTTCGTGTTGTCCGCGACTGTGATTTTAATGTCCCTTGGAATCGCAAATGGAATCGGATGCGAAAAACCGAGGCTCAGATTAAGAGTCGACCCCTGCACGGCAGCCCTGAAACCGACTCCCTCAATCTCGAGTTGCTTGCTGAAACCTTCGCTCACGCCCTGCACCATGTTGTGCACGAGGCTGCGCGAGAGCCCGTGCAACGCTTTCACGCTGTGTGTTTCTGTTTCGCGCACCACCGATATCCGGTTGTCTTTCACGCTTGCCCGTATGTGGCGCGGAAGTTTCCAGTGGAGCTTTCCTTTGGGCCCTTCCACAGAAACCGCTCCGTCATCGGCGATGTTGACCTTGACCTTGTCGGGAATCTCGACCGCTTTATTTCCGATTCGTGACATAAAATTTACCAGACGTACGCCAGCAGTTCACCGCCCACCTTCTGCTTTCTCGCTTCGCGCCCCGACAAAATACCGCGCGAAGTGGAGAGAATCGCCAGGCCCATTCCACCAAGAACTCGCGGGATTTCATCCTCCCCAACGTAACGGCGCAATCCGGGGCGGCTCACCCGCCGCAACCCTGCAATGGCGCTCGATCGGTTCACAAGTTTGTTGAGGATCTTGATTTGCGGATGCGCAGCACTCGTGTCGATCGAGTAATCGGTAATGTACCCTTCATCTTTCAAGATGCGTGCAATCTCGGCCTTGATTTTCGAGTACGGAACGAGCACCTCCGGCTTCTGCGCACGCGTGCCATTGCGGATACGCGCCAAAAAGTCGGCAATTGGATCAGTAACAGTGCTCATCAAAAAATCAGGCGGGTTGGGCGGCGGGCTTCCTTGCCCGATCGCTAAACGGCATCCCCATTTCGCTCAATAGCGATTTGGCCTCTTCATCCGTGCGTGCCGTGGTGACGATTGTAACATCAAATCCGATGTTGCGCTTGATTTTATCAAGCTCGATTTCAGGAAAAATCGATTGGTCCGAAATTCCGAGGGTATAGTTGCCGTGGTTGTCAAAACAACGCGGTGAGACGCCGCGAAAGTCACGAATGCGCGGCAACGCGGCCTTGATGAAGCGCTCGAGAAACTCGTACATGCGTTCTCCGCGCAGGGTCACCTTCGCGCCAATGGCCTGACCTTTTCGTAATTTGAAATTGGAAATGCTTTTCTTGGCCAGGGCCTCCACCGGGCGCTGGCCCGTAATCAGCGCGATCTCGGCTTTTGCTTCTTCCAGCGCCTGCTTCACGTCCGATTGCGACCCGATCGAGGTGTTAATGACCACTTTCTCGACCTTCGGAATTTGATGAACGTTTTTGTACCCGTGCAGTTTTTGCAGCGCGGGCACCACATGCTCTTTGTAATAGCGATGAAATTCGTTTTCCATTTTTAGCAAATTGAGAGCTAGCTTTTCTTTTTGCCCTTTTTCGCTTTCGACTCTGTGCTTGTCGCCGGTTTCCCGTCGCGCTCGATCAATTTCACGTTGGAAATATGAATTGGCCCCTCCCGCTCGGCGATTTTGCCGCTCGGATTGTCCTGGGATTTCCGAAGGTGCTTCTTGATAATTCGTACGCCTTCCACCAAGACACGCTGTTTTCCCGGAAACACCGCCAGGATCTTCCCTGAAGAGCCGCGGAAATTCCCGGAGATGACCTCGACCTGATCGCCTTTTTTAACGTGACATTTGATTCGATTCATAAGACTTCCGGGGCGAGCGAGACAATTTTCATGAAGTTGCGCTCGCGCAACTCGCGGGCTACCGGCCCGAAAATGCGCGTGCCGCGCGGATTCAAATCTTTGTCGATAATCACGATCGCGTTGTTATCGAAGCGAAGGAGAGAACCATCGTCCCGTCGGATGGGCTGTTTCGTACGAACAAGTACTGCACGCACCACTTCGCCCTTCTTCACTGTTCCGTTCGCGCTGGCTTCCTTCACGTTCGCAGTGATCACATCGCCGATCCCGGCGTAACGAGTGGATTTACCGATCACGCCAATCATCGTCGCCATGCGCGCGCCGCTGTTGTCTGCCACATCTAATCTGGATCGAAGTTGTACCATCGAAATCTTCCGCTGCCTCTGCTTCTTCTCTCTACTTTTGGATGACCTCCACGAGACGCCACCGCTTTAGCTTGCTCAGCGGCCGCGTCTCCATGATGCGAACAGTGTCGCCGGTTTTCGCCTGGTTCTGTTCATCGTGGGCGTAAAACTTTTTCATCTGCTTGACGATCTTCCCAAACTTGGGGTGTGGCACACGCGAGACTGTCCGCACCACAATCGTCTTGTTCATGCTGCTGGAAATCACTTCACCGGTTCGTGTCTTGCGTGAACCACGAGTCGGGGACGCGGGCTGCGGTAAAGCAGTTAATGAGGGTTCTTGCTCGGCCATAATTTATTTTTTCTCCGCCTGTTTAGCCCGCTGAGTTAGGACTGTTTCGAGCCTGGCGATGTCGCGCTGCAGCAAGCGCAATCTGCTTGGCTGCTCGAGCTGGCCACTCTGCTGTTGCAAACGCAGGTGCAGGCTTTCCTGGCGCAAGTCGCGCCTCTTGGTCAGCAACTCGTCCGTGCTCAGCTCGGTGATCTCTTTTATTTTCATGCTTGTTAAGCGGCTCTGACATGATGACGTGTAAGAAACTTCGTGCGCACTGGCAACTTGTCTGCTGCAAGACGCAGAGACTCTCGTGCGACCGATTCCGGCACACCATCCAGTTCAAACAAAATGTTGCCGGGTCGCACCGTGGCGACCCAGAGTTCGGGTTGGCCTTTCCCTTTGCCCATGCGCGTTTCCGGTGGGCGGGCGGTTACCGACTTATCAGGGAAAATGCGGATCCACAGTTTGCCCTTGCGCTTCATGTTGCGAGTGAGCGCGACACGGGCAGCTTCTAACTGCGTGTTGGTGATCCAGGCGCGTTCGAGTGTTTGCAAACCAAACTCCCCAAAATCGATTCTGAGATTGCGCGAAGCGGTCCCCTTGCGACTTCCCCGCTGGGACTTTCGATACTTCACGCGTTTTGGCATCAACGGCATAACTTTTCTCCTTAGACTTCAGCAGGCTCGGGTGCTGGAGGTGGCGGCGGTGGAGGTGGTGCAGCCGGCTGAGGCGCTGGTTCTTCCTTTTTACACATCCAACATTTCACGCCGATCTTGCCATAGACCGTGTTTGCTTCTGCAAAGCCGTAATCGACCGGCGTGCGCAAGGTGTGCAGCGGAATTTTTCCCTCCCGATACCATTCCGAGCGCGAAATCTCCGCGCCATTGAGCCGGCCCGAACACCGCAGCCGAATTCCTTCCGCACCAAAATCCATCGCGGTCTGCACGGCTTTTTTCATCGCGCGGCGATAGGCAATCCGCCGCTCGATCTGGAGAGCCACGTTTTCGGCAACGAGCTGCGCGTCAAGTTCCGGCGCTTTGATTTCCTGAATATCGATCTTGACCTGTTTGCCCTCGGCCATCTTGGAAATTTCTTCCGTCATCTTTTCGATCTCTGCGCCCTTTCGTCCGATCACAATCCCCGGACGCGCGGTGTGAATGGTCACCCGAATGGAATTCCACGCCCGCTCGATCACAATTTTCGAAACGGCGGCGAACTGCAGCTTCTTCTTCACGTAATTCCGTATCTTCAGGTCGCTGTGCAAAAATGATGGAAATTCCTGCGACGAAGCGTACCAGCGCGACCGCCAGTCCCGATTCACGCTCAGGCGAAACCCAGTTGGATTAACTTTTTGTCCCATAAAAATTATTTCTTCGTCTTTGCGCTCTGCCTTGGCTTCACCGATTTCTTATCGGTCACGGTCGCCGCGCTTTCACTCGCCTCGTTCTTTATCTCCTTCTTAGCCGCTTTCTTTGCCTGTTCCAGTTTCGCCTTTCGCGTTTCGCGCGTTTCAATTGGAATCTCGTCGGATAGCACGATACGAATGTGACTGGTGCGTTTCAAAATCCGGCTCGCACTGCCGCGGGCACGCGGCATAATCCGCTTCAGCGTCGGGCCTTCCCCGACAATTGCCTCTTTCACCACCAACCCATCTGGTTTTAAATTGGCGTTGTTTTCTGCATTGGCGATTGCGCTCTTCAACGTTTTGCCAATGAGAAACGCCGCCTTCTTCGGCGTGAAAGCAAGCAGATCGAGTGCTACCGAAACCGGCAGACCCTGGATCTCACGCGTGACTTCGCGCGCCTTAAACGGCGAAATCCGCGCATACTTATATATCGATCTCACTTCCATTTATCTTAAACTAAGATCGTGGTGGGCATCCACCTGGAGGTGATCCCCTACTCTTATTTTTTCCTTCTCAGAATCCATTTCCTGAATCACCGCACCGCAAATCTTCTGCCGTACATCGACTACTCGCAGTGTCGCGATCTTTCGATCGTTTCGCATCACCCGCATCGGCATCCCAATCTTTATCCCTTGTTTTTCACCAAGGTTGCCGACTACGAACGACCACTCCTCCTTCACGCTGATCACGCTCCCATCCATTAAACTCGGCTCGGGTAACTCCGGCTCGCTGGTGGATTTTGTGATCAACGTGTTTGTGCTACGCAGTTGCGCCTCCACATCCATTCGCGCCTTTGCATCGCCGGCCTGCGACGTTTTCAGATAACACAACACTGCTTCATTGAGGCGCAACATCTGGTCGCGATATTCATCGCGCTCCTTGTGCGCGAGTTGAAGATCGCTCACTGCCGCCAGCAAACGCTGCTCCAGTTTCGCCCGGTCCTTGCTGGCTGAAGCCAGTCCCAATGCTTCCATTCGCAATTCCAAATCGGAATACTTACGGCGAAGCTCTTCTGCCTCCGCATTGGATTCCGCAAGGCTGCTGGTTAACGCCTTAAGCGATTCCTGCGCAATCGATAATTGCTTTCGCAATTGTTCGTTTTGCTCTAGCAACGGCTCAGCCATTGCCTTCTGCGCCGCGGTATCAATCTTGGATTCTGACAAAGAACCATTCCCTGCGTCGCTGCCGTAGCAGACCAACGCCGCTCCAATTGCCAACCCCGAAATAATCGGGGCTCGCGAAACTTTTCGGAGTTGCGAAATGCCAATTGCCAATTTCGGCAACGGCCAATCGCCAATCGCAAATCGCAAATTCACTTACTTGGTCACCTTCGCCGTATGCGAACCGTGTTTCTTAAACACGCGCGTAGATGAAAATTCGCCGAGCTTGTGACCTACCATGTTCTCGGTGACAAAAACGGAATTAAACGTTTTCCCGTTATGCACCAAAAACGTGTGGCCGACAAAATCCGGCGTCACAATCGAGCGCCGCGACCAGGTCTTGATCGGTTTCTTTACGCCCGAGCTGTTCATCTTGTCGATCTTTTCCAAAAGATGCGACTCGACGAAGGGTCCTTTCTTTAATGATCTAGCCATAAATTTAAAGCCGTTCGTTGTAGCCGCGGCCCTGTGAGGCGCGCTGCGCGGCCCACAGGGCCGCGGCTACGGCATCATACCTTTTTCTTCGGCCTTCTCCTTTCCAAAATGAAACGATCGCTCGGTTTATGTTTGGTGCGCGTTTTGAATCCTTTGGCTAGTTGCCCCCATGGGCTGACTGGATGATGACGGCCGCCGCCTCCTTTTGATTTGCCCTGACCACCCCCCATTGGATGATCGATCGGGTTCATCACCATGCCGCGGACATGCGGCCGGCGCCCTTGCCAGCGAGTGCGCCCCGCTTTGCCGCTCGAAACGTTCATATGATCGACGTTCCCCACCTGGCCAATCGTAGCGAAGCAGTTTCCGTGAATCCGTCGAATCTCGCCGGAGGGCATTTTCACCAACGCGTAGCCAGCCTCGATGTTCGTTAACGTCGCCTGTTGCCCGGCGCTGCGCGCAACCTGACCACCCCGACGCGGGGTCAATTCAATATTGTGAACGTTCGTGCCAAGGGGGATGGCGCGAAGCGGCAGCGCATTTCCCAACTCAGGCGCAACATCATCCCCGGCGGCAACGGTCGATCCGACTCGGAGTCCGTTTGGCGCGAGAATGTAACTCAATTCGCCATCCGCATATTTAATCAGAGCAATGCGGGCGGAGCGGTTCGGATCGTACTCGATCCCGATAACCTCCGCCGGCACACCGCGCTTGCTCCGCTTAAAGTCCACCTTGCGATATTTCTGTTTATGACCGCCGCCGATGTGCCGTGAGGTAAGCCGGCCGTAGCTGTTGCGGCCACCGGTTTTTTTCTTCGGCTCAGTCAGGCTTCTTTCAGGTCGCCACTTCGTGATTTCATCGAAAGCGGGCAGCGACTTGAACCGCAGCGTCGGCGTTAGTGGGCGAAATTCTTTTAGGGCCATAACTTTCTCGTCCTTAGACGAGGTCGATCTTCTCGCCTTCTTTTAACGTCACGATAGCTTTCTTCCATCGCGGCCGTCGCCCCAATGGTCCGCGCACGCGTCTCTCCTTGCCCGCATAATTACAAGTATTCACGTCTATTACTTCCTTTTGGAAGAGGCGTTCAATTGCGTTTTTGATCTGAACCTTGTTTGCCTTCGGACTGACGCGGAAGACATACTTGTTCTGCTTCTCGCTCATTAAAGTTGACTTCTCAGTCAACGAGGCGGTTTGAATGATCTCGTGCGGGTCGTTCATTGCATCACTCCGTCGGTTCGCCACTTCGAGGAGGGCGCGTCCGCACCGCTAACTTTTCCAAAGCCTTATGGGTGACGAGAATTTTCTCGGAAGCGAGTAACTGCTCAGTGTTGACATCGGAAGCAGTGGCAAGCGTCACCGGTTTGACGTTGCGTCCCGATTTCAAGGTTGTTTGATCAAATGCATCCGAAATTAACAAAACTTTGCGGGCGTCTGTTTGTTTTTTCAACAACGCCACAAACGACTTCGTCTTCAGCTCCAGCACGACAAATTTGTCGATTGCTAAAACGTCGCCTGCCTTGATCCGCTCGCTCAAAGCTTTTTGGAAGGCGAGACGTCGCACCGATTTTGAAATCTTTTTGGAATAATCGCGCGGCTTTGGTCCGAAAACGACGCCACCACCGCGCCAGATGGGTGACGATTTGTAACCCGCGCGCGCACGGCCGGTTCCCTTCTGGCGCCACGGTTTTGCCCCGGAAAGGTCTACCTCTGCTTTGGTCTTGGTATTGGCCGACCCGGAGCGCCGCGCCGCGCGCATAGCAATGACTACATCGTGGACAGCCTGCGTACCCCGACCATCTTCGATGATGTCGATCTTCGCTTCCTTCGCCGCGGCTTTGGTCAAAACTTTCGCGCTCATTTTTTCTGCCCCATCTCAGCTAAGGTTTTGGGCTTTTTCGCCTTCTCTTCTTCCTCGTGCTTTCGATGCTCAGCGTGCAGCGCTAGGACCCGCTCCGGATGCTTAACAGCCGGCCGAACGATCACATAGCTGCCGTTTGCTCCCGGCACGGCGCCGCTAACTAAAATCATTTTTTCTGCTTCGCGCACCTGCATGACCTGAAGATTTTGAACAGTCACACGCTCGTCACCGAGATGACCAGGCATTCCCTGGTTCTTCCAAATGCGGCCGGGGGTAGAACGATTGCCGACTGCGCCGATGCGCCGGTGTGTTTTAGAACCGTGCGCCGCGCCCTGCCCGGCAAAGTTATGCTTCTTCATCACCCCTTGAAATCCTTTTCCTTTCGATCGGCCAATCACATCCACATAGTCGCCTGCCTGAAATTGTGTAACGCTCAAATTGATCTCGCCTTCGGGAAGATCAGTCGCCAGGCGAAACTCGCGCACAAATCTCTGCGGCTCGACCCCGGCCTTCTTGAACTCCCCAAGCAACGACTTGCTAACGCGCGATTCCTTCTGCGTACGAAATCCAACCTGCACCGCCGAATAACCTTCGTTTTCTTCGGTCAACCGGCGCAGCAAAACGTTATCGCCGGCTGCTATCGCGGTCACCGGACACAATCGACCTCTGGCGTCGTAAACGCTGGTCATACCGATTTTTTGTCCAAGAAGTCCGATGCTCATGACCGTGTGATTGCAAATGTCTCAGAAGCGCCTCCGCTTAAATCTTAATCGTAATGTCAACGCCCGCAGGCAAATTCAGTTTCTTTAATTCATCCACGGTCTTCGCCGTCGGCTCGATGATGTCCAGCAGCCGCTTGTGGGTGCGAATTTCAAATTGTTCCATCGACTTTTTATCTACGTGTGGCGAACGATTCACCGTGAACTTCTCGATTAATGTCGGCAGCGGAATTGGGCCGGCCACACGCGCCCCGGTGCGTTTGGCAGTCTCCACGATCTCCACTGCAGATTGATCGAGCATGCGGTGATCGAACGCCTTCAAGCGAATCCGAATGCGTTGGCCGTTGCTCATTTGGCCTCTTTCTGATCGAGAACGGCCGGAACCAGATTCGCCGGTACCGGTGCGAAATGTGATGGCTCCATCGAGTAACTGGAGCGACCCTTCGAAAGTGAACGAATTGCAGTCGCGTAGCCGAACAGTTCCGCCAGCGGAACTTCGGCATGAATGATCGCCAGACCGCTGCGCGATTCGATGTTGTGAATGCTCCCACGACGCCGGCTCAGGTCGCCGCAAATGTCGCCCTGATATTCTTCTGGCGTGATGTTTTCAACCTTCATGATCGGCTCCAGCAGAATGGGTTTGCCTTGTTTGAAGCCGTCTTTCATGGCGAAGATCGCCGCCATTTTGAATGCGAGTTCGCTGGAATCGACTTCGTGGAACGAACCGTAAACAATATCGACCTCAACATCGACAACAGGATAACCGCCCAGTACGCCGTTGAGCACCGCTTCTTGGATGCCTTTTTTGACGGCAGGAATGTATTCGCGCGGAATGATGCCGCCGACGATTTTGTTCTCGACGATCAAACCTTTGCCGCGTTCGGCTGGACGCACGTCCACCTCCACGTGTCCATATTGACCGCGGCCGCCTGATTGCTTAATCAACTTGCCGACGCCGTGCGCGTTCGTGGTGAGCGTTTCGCGGTACGCAATCTGCGGTTTGCCCGCGTTGGCGTCCACTTTGAACTCGCGAAACATCCGGTCGCGGATGATTTCCAGGTGCAACTCACCCATCCCGGCGATGATGGTTTGGCCGGTGTCTTCGTGCGTATAAACCCAGAAAGTCGGATCTTCTTCTGAGAGGCGCTGCAACGCAGTCGCCATTTTTTCCTGATCCAGTTTTGTCTTCGGCTCAATAGCCATTGAAATCACTGGGTCAGGGAAAGACGGCGGCTCGAGAAGGATTGGATGGTCTTCATCGCAGAGCGTGTCGCCAGTGGTGATATTTTTAATACCGACGATGGCGGCGATATCGCCGGAGTAGCAGGTCTCAATGTCTTCGCGTTTGTCTGCTTGAATCTGGATCAAGCGCGAAATGCGTTCGCGCTTGTTAGTGCGCGGGTTGTAAACCGTGTCGCCCTTACTCAGCGTGCCGGAATAAACTCGGAAGAAAACCAGCTTCCCCACAAACGGGTCGCTCCAAAGTTTGAAGGCCAGTGAACAAAAGTTGCCGTTGTCATCCGTCGGCACTTCCATTGGCTCCCCTGTATCTGGGTCTTGACCTTTGGCCGGTGGAATGTCGAGCGGGCTCGGTAGATAATCGACCACCGCGTCGATCAAATACTGGATGCCAATGTTCTTCAACGCTGATCCGCCAATGACTGGCACAAATTTATTGACAATCGTTTGCCGGCGAATCCCAGCCTTCAACAGTTCCGGCGTGACCGGCTTTTCATGGATGACGGCCTCGGCGACATCGTCATCGATGTTGGAAACATGTTCGACTAAATCGTTGTAAGCTTTATCAACAAGATTGACATACTCCTTTGGCACATCAGTGACTTCATATGTCGATCCAAGTTGATCATCCTCGGAATAAATGATCGCCTTCTTATTAATAACGTCGAGCTGGCCGCGCAGCTGATGTTCGCTGCCCAGCGGCAACAAAACCGGCCACGCGTTCGCGCCGAGTTTCTTGTGGATGCTCTCCACGGACATCTCGAAATCGGCACCGACACGGTCCATTTTGTTG
>QHOV01000103.1 GCA_003218885.1 Verrucomicrobiota bacterium
TCGTTTTTCGCACACGATTTTCGCCCTGCCATTTGCTCTCGGCGCGCTGATAGTGGCGGCGAACGGGTGGCCGTCTTTGAGAATCCTGGTGTTGGTGCTCATCTGCATGGTGCTTGCCCGCACGGCAGCGATGCTTTTCAACCGGTTGGTTGATTGGTCGCTCGATCAACGAAACCCGCGTACTGCTTCTCGGCACTTGCTGATTTCGAAATTTGGCGTGTCGGTCTCGCTGGTTCTGAGTTCTGGCGGATTTGTTCTCGCCGCAGCCACAATCAATCGGCTGACCTTTATTCTCGCGCCGGTCGCTTTGGCGATCGTTTTCTTCTACTCAGTCACCAAGCGGTTTACCAGTGCAACGCACTTCTTTCTCGGACTCGCGCTGGCCATCGCGCCGCTGGGTGCTTGGATCGCACAGACTGGACGCCTCGATCTTGCACCGCTTGTTCTCGCGCCAGGCGTTATTTGCTGGGTCGCGGGATTCGATCTGATTTACGCTACGCAGGATTACGATTTTGACCGACGCGAAGGGATTCGGTCGCTGGTGGTGAAACTTGGGATCGCGCGCAGTCTTCGTCTCGCGCAGCTATTGCATCTTCTGACGTTCGTTGCCCTGATCGGCTTCGGCCTCGCCGCGAAACTTGGTGCGCTCTATTACTGGTCGATGCCTTTCGTTGCAGTGGCACTGGTTTACGAACACAAAACCGAGAAACTGGATCTCACTGGAATCAATCGCGCGTTTTTTCAGAGTAATGCATTTGTGAGCGCGGTTTTCCTTATAGCTGTCTGTCTGGATCGATTGATCAGGTAGGGGCGATTGACCCCAATCGCCCGTTTTGGACCATCATGTCGTGCGAGGCGGGCGGTTGAGGTCAACCGCCCCTACCTACATCGCGTTTAACATCGCGACTCGTCTCTCGTGCCGCCCGCCCTCGAAGCCGGTCTCGAGCCAGATCCGCACAATTCTTAGCGCCAGATCTTCAGGGACGAGGCGCTGGCCGATGGAAAGCACATTAGCATCATTATGCTGGCGCGAAAGGCGAGCCGACTCTTCGTTCCAACAAAGCGCGCAACGCACGCCGTGCACTTTGTTCGCCACCATCGCTTCGCCATTGCCCGAACCACCGAATACGATGCCTCGTTCGCATTCGCCGCGTGCTACTGCTTCCGCTGCCGGCCGAATGAAAAGCGGATAATCCACAGGTTCTTCACTGAACGTGCCGAAGTCTTTCACTTGGTGCCCCAGCGAGCCGAGCAATTCTTTTACTTTTTCCTTGTAGCGAAATCCGGCGTGATCTGAACCGAGCGAAATTTTCATGGATCTGTCATTCCGAGCGAAGCCGAGAAATCTCTAATTGTTGCTCCTGAGCGCGTCGAGCAGAAAAGCCAATAGCAAGAGATGTCTCGACGCTGCTCGACATGACAATCTTAGCCTCCATGCAACTTAGCCAACTCGCTCCAAATCTCGCGTTCGCGCTCAGTCAGTTTTTTCGGCATGTTGATCTGAACAACAACGTAGAGATCGCCGCGTTTCCCCGAGACCCCCGGCAGGCCGCGTTCCGCTGCCCAACACGGCGCGCCACGGCTCGATCTTCACCTCATGAATCAAGTCACTGCCTTCGACCGAAAAATCGGGATGCCGCGCCAGACGCACGCGAAGAAATAGATCACCGCTTTTCCCCCCGCGCACGCCGGCTTCGCCCTGGCCGCGCAAGCGGATACGCTGCCCTTCGTGAACACCGCGCGGAATCTTTACCTGGTAATTTTCCACTTTGTTTGAGCCTGCTCGCCGTAGCGAAACTGTTCGGGTGGATCCGTGCAGCGCTTCCTCAAGCGTGACCATGATATCCGCTTCGACATCGGCGCCGCGCTCCGCTGTCGCAGCGCGTCCGCCGAATCCGCCGAAGGCCGAGCGGCCGCGGCCGCCGCCGAAAAACGCTTCGAAGAAATCGCTAAACCCGGTCCCGCCGAATTCGAATTGAACCCCACCGCCATCGCCACCCCATTGATAAAATCCGCCGCCAGGTTGCTGCCCTTCCCACTGCGAGCCGGGTGGCGGCTGGAACCCGCCAGGCCGGTTCCAATCCGCGCCGAGTTGATCGTATTTGTTGCGCTTTTCCGGGTCGCCCAGCACTTCGTATGCTTCGTTGATTTCCTTAAATTTTTCCTCGGCGGCCTTTTTATCCTTGGCCACGTCGGGATGATATTTGCGCGCCAGCTTGCGAAACGCGCTGCGAATCTCGTCGTCGGTGGCCGTTTTCGAAACACCGAGTGTCTCGTAATAATCTCGAAACTGTACGGGCATTTACTCTCAAGCTTGTGCCTCCGCTCAATTCGCGCAACTCTTTGGATTATGCGCGAGCTGGGAAAATTCGTCGCAATCATCGGTGTGATCGCGACGCTAGTAGGACTAATGATGTGGAGCGGCTTCGCTCCGAAGTGGCTGGGACGACTACCAGGGGATATCCGGATCGAGCGCGAGCATTCGACATTTTATTTTCCCATCGTTACCTGCATCATCCTTAGTATTGCCCTGAGCTTGCTCTTGTCGCTCTTCTCAATCTTCCGGCGCTGATGGATAGCGATCCTAAAGCGACGCGAGGACGCGTGCGCACTCCGAAAGCTGTCGCGAAAGAGAAGAGATCCTGGAGAATTTCGCACGAAGTGCTTTTGGAGTGCGATGCGTCCTCGCATCGCTTTCTTGACTCATATACGACCAGATTACGGCGGCAAAAGGCGCTAAACGAACACGTGGCGCAATTGCTCAAATGCCGTCGCTGTCCGCGCATGAAATCGACGCCAGTGTCCGGTGGCGCGATCGTGAGCGACATCATGGTCATTGGGCAGGCTCCCGGTCCCAGAGAGCCAGTTTTGAAACGACCTTTTGCGCATACAGCTGGTAAGACGCTTTTCCGTTGGTTCGAAGAATTCTGCGGGATGAATGAAGCCGCCGTTCGATCGAAAATTTATTTCGCAGCCGTCTGCCGCTGTTTTCCTGGGAAAAACTCCAGCGGCAGTGACCGCGTTCCGGCGCCGGATGAAATTCGAAACTGCTCCTCGTGGATGGATGATGAGATTCGAATGTTGCGGCCGCGTCTCATTATTCCAGTCGGTCGACTGGCTATCGTGCAATTTATCGACTGCGCAAAACTCGTGAAAGTGATTGGGCGCAAATTTCGAGTCGAACGCGCGGGACACCGCTTCGATGTGATTCCATTGCCGCATCCCTCGGGCGCATCGCCGTGGCACAAACTTCCGCCAGGTCGCAGACTGACAGTGCGAGCGCTCAAATTAATCGCGCATCACCCTGCAATTGAAAGTCTCGCACAGAGAGCACGACGGTCACAACGGTAAGGTTTAGGCGGCTTTGCGTCCTTCGTGGACGTTGTGCGAGAATAAGCGGTGGACATCCCAACGCGCGCTGAGATTACCGAGTCCGACAAATGGGATCTGAGGCAGCTTTTCGTCGACGTTAGCAAATGGCAGGAGGATTTCGCCTGGCTTCAGCGAACCTATCCAAACCTTGAGCAGTGGAAAGGCAGGGTGGGGGAGTCGGCGCAAACGCTGGCCGAGGTGCTTGAGTTTGAGAAGGCGCTCGAGCTGAGAATAGAACGCGTCTATCACTACGCGTCGCTGCAACTGGTGGAGGACAGCACGAATAACGAGTACCTGACGCGGATCGGCCAGGTTCAAAATCTGCTTACGAAAATCGGCGAAGCCGCGGCCTTTGTTCGCCCGGAAATCCTGGCGATCGGCGACGACAAGTTTGCAACGTTCATTGCCGATCCGGCGCTGAAAGATTGGCGAATCAAACTCCACAAAATTCGGCGGATGAAACCGCATGTGCTTTCCGTGCCTGAGGAACGTCTTCTCGCGCTAGGCAGCGTCGCGCTCAGCGGTTACGACGACGCTTTTTCGCAATTGACCGATGTGGACATGAAATTTGGCGTTCTGATCGACGAGACCGGACGCGAGAGACCGCTGACTCAAAGCTCATTCAGCTCATTCTTGGTGAAGCGCGATCATGAATTGCGCAAACGCTCCTTCCATCAGTTCTACGCGGAGTTTCGTGATCATCAGTACACGCTCGCCGCGGCACTGGCGTATTCGGTGAAGGCGGATGTTTTCCACGCGCGCGCAAGACATTATCCATCTGCGCTCCAGGCTGCGCTCTTTCCCGACGATGTACCGGTCGCAGTTTATGACGGATTGATCCAGTCGGTCCGCGCCAACCTGGAGCCGCTGTTTCGCTATTTTGATCTGCGCCGTCGCGCTCTTGGTTTGGACGAGCTGCATCACTACGACACGTATGTGCCGCTGATCCCAGAGATTGAGACTCGGTTCACCTTTGATGAAGCGGTCGAAACAGTCTTGAGCGCGCTGGCTCCCCTCGGAAAAGAATATGTCGACGTACTGTCGGAAGGTTTGCGCTCCAGACGTTGGTGTGATCGTTACGAAACAAAAGGCAAACGCAGCGGCGCGTTTTCATCCGGCAGTTACGGGGCGCCACCCTACATCCTGATGAATTACAAGGAGGACGTTTTCGCCGATGTTTACACGCTCGCGCATGAGGCCGGTCACTCCATGCACAGTTGGTTCTCGCAGAATTCGCAGCTGTTTCAGGATTACGAGTATCCGATTTTTCTGGCCGAAGTGGCGTCGACGTTCAACGAGGAGCTGCTGACGCATCATCTGCTGCAAACAACGAGCGATCCGAAGATGCGGGCGTACATCATTAACCGGCAAATCGACGAACTGCGCGGCACACTGTTCCGGCAAACGATGTTCGCTGAATTTGAAAAGATTATTCATGCGATCGAGGAAAGCGGCGACGCGCTAACGCTCGATGTCTTCAGATCGGAATATCACGAGCTTCTCGAAAATTATTTCGCCGAAGATTTCGTGCTCGATCCCGAGCTGGATCTGGAATGCCTGCGTATTCCGCATTTCTATCACGCGTTTTATGTCTATAAATATGCGACCGGAATCTCCGCCGCGGTGGCGCTTTCGCAGCGTGTGCTTTCCGGCGAATCAGGAAGCGTGGATGCGTATCTGAATTTTCTGCGCTCGGGCGGATCGAAGTTCCCGCTGGAAACATTGAAAGCGGCAGGCGTGAACATGGCCACGCCTGTGCCCATCGAGAGCACGTTGCGTCTGTTCGAACAGCGCCTTACCGAATTGGAAGAGCTGTTGTTGTAGGGCGCGTTGATGCAACTGGAGGCAGGCCAACTTCTGCAGCGATCTAAACCGCTGTTTCAAGAGAACTTTGAAAAGTTTGGCGAGTTAGGAGCTGCCGTGTCGGTCTGGCAAAACGGCAAGTCGATTCTCGATCTTTGCGGTGGTTTTCGCGATGTTCATCGTGAGAAACCGTGGATCGCTGACACGCTCGTGCTAGTCTGGTCGGCGACCAAGGGAATCGGTAGCGCGTGTGTCTTGCATGCGTTGCAGGAACACAATATCGAGATCAGCCAACGCGTCGCCGAGTTCTGGCCCGAGTTTGCACAGGCAGGCAAAGACAAAGTCACGCTCGCACAACTGCTTTCGCATCAAGCAGGACTTTGCGCTTTGGATCGGCGAGTGGACGTGCTCGACTACGACGCAGTAATTCGTGCGCTGGAAGCGCAAAAGCCGCTGTGGCCGCCCGGAACCGCACATGGTTATCACGCGCGCACGTTTGGATTTCTTCTCGATGAACTCGTCCGGCGCATCGCCGGAAAGACGCTGTCAGACTACTGGCAGGAAAATTTTGCGGGACCGCTCAATCTCGATTTCTGGATCGGCCTTCCGAAAACGGAAAATTCGCGCGTGGCAACGATGTACGCCGCAAAAAGCGGCAAGCCACTGGAGCCGAAAAACCGCCAGTCCGGCTCGGACTTTTATGCCGATCTTGTTACGCCCGGCACTTTGGCACGCAAAACGTTTACGTCACCGTACGGCCTGCATGTGATCAGTAAGATGAATGACGCTGCAATTCGCGCGCACCCGATTGTCTCCTTCGGCGGGATCGGGAGCGCGTCGGCGCTTGCGAAACTTTATTCCATGCTTGCCAATGGCGGAAAGTATGATGGCCAGACTTTCTTTTCAGAAAAGGCAATCGCATGGATGACCACGACGCTCGCAGACGGCGTGGACCGCGTTTTTCAAATACCGACGGCGTTTTCAGCCGGATTTATGAAAGATTCAGGAAACGCAGGGCGAAGAATATTGGGTCCATCAGGAACTTCCTTTGGACATCCGGGCGCAGGAGGCAGCCACGCCTTTGCCGATCCGGAAAGCAAAATTGCATTCGCTTACGTGATGAATCAAATGGAGCAATCGCTTCTGCCGAACGAAAAATCGCGGCGGCTCGTAGATGCGATTTATGGGTAGGGGCGATTGACCCGTTCGACTACGCTCAGGGCAGGCTCTCAATCGCCCCAGCGGGCTGCGGCGCGAGGGAGGCGACGATTTTTTCGAAACGGGGATCACCACGCAAGGAATCCCATTCGGGATCTAGATTTGCGCTGCCCCAATGCAGTCTTGCTTTCGGCGCGGTTTTTTACTTGGATCGCAGCGTGCCTGCTGATGATCAGGTGACTTCACTGACCGGAGTTGGTCCGGCAGCTGCCGGACAACACGGGCCCGCGGCGTTTACTACCACGCACTGGAGCGTGGTGCTAGAGGCACAAGGTGAATCGCCAGCGGCACAAGAGGCGCTGGAAAAGCTTTGCCGCATCTATTGGCGACCCATCTATAGCTTCGTCAGGCGACAAGGCGTTGGACCGGCGGAGGCAGAGGATATTACTCAGGGATTTTTTGCGCAGCTATTGGAGCGCAGAAGTTTCGGTGCTGTTCGGAGAGAAAAAGGACGACTCCGTTCTTATCTGCTTGGGGCGCTGAAATATTTCGTCGTCGATGAGCAGCGTCGCGCGATGGCGGTCAAGCGTGGGAAAGGACAGCGGCTCATCCCGCTGGAGGAATTGCGCGCTGACGAGCGGATCGAAATGGAACCGTCGGACCCGATGACCGCCGAAATGATTTACGAACGGCGCTGGGCTTTGACGGTATTGGAGCGAGTGCTCAGCCGATTAAAGGAAGAGTACCTCGCGGCACACAACGCCGCGTTGTTTGATGCGTTAAAGCAATTGCTACCGGACGAACCTGGCTCGCCGTCACAGGCGGAGATCGCCACCCAGTTAGGCATGACCGAGAATGCAATCCGACAGGCGTTTTACCGATTCCGGCAACGCTATCAATCGTTATTGCGAGAAGAAATTGCCAACACCGTTGCGACACCCGCCGACATTGAAGACGAGCTGCGCCACCTCATTGCCATGCTGGAGACGTAACGTATGTCGGAATTTTGCGGAGTACAAAAGGGAGCGTGCGCGAGCGACTCGACAATGATCAGGGTAATCAGAATCTGCCGGAAGTGCGGCGCAAAAATCTTTTCCGATGCACCGGAAGCGCTCTGCGCGAAGTGCGTGCTGAAAAGCGCATTGACGCTGCTTGCCGATGCACCTGCAGGCGCTGGCGACGACGGCGGCTCCTTTGAAAATGTTGAAGCGAGTGCTGCTGCTCCTCAGAGCAAGAAAGCCGCACGGGTCGCCGAGCTGCTGGGAGAACTGGGCGATTACGAATTGCTGGAAGAAGTCGGTCGCGGCGGTCAGGGCGTGGTATTTCGAGCGCGGCAAAAGAGTCTTAATCGCACAGTCGCCTTAAAAGTCATTAGCCTTGGCCAGTGGGCGAGCAAAGCCCACTTGAAGCGCTTTCGCCTTGAAGCGGAAGCGGCAGCTCGCCTGGAGCATCCCGGTATCGTTCCAATCCACGAAGTTGGCGAGCGCGATGGCCAGTGCTACTTCAGCATGAAGTTTGTCGAAGGCGGCCAGCTCGACGAAGTGGTCAGGCGCGAGCCGATGCCGATCCGCGACGCGGCGGAACTCATCTCAAAGGTGGCGCGAACCGTGCACTACGCGCACGAGCACGGCATCCTCCATCGCGACATCAAACCGGGCAACATTCTGCAGGATGCAAAAGGCGAACCACATCTCACCGATTTTGGCCTTGCCCGATTAGTCGAATCTGAAAGCACTGTCACGCGTACGATGGAAGTGATGGGCACGCCCAGTTACATGGCACCGGAACAAGCTGTGGGAAATAATGCGGCTATCAGCAGCGCCACAGATGTTTACGGCCTTGGTGCAGTTTTCTACCAACTGCTCACTGGTCATCCGCCGTTTGCCGGAGGAACAACGTACGAGACGATCAAGTTAGTGCTGGATACGGAGCCGCGGCAGCCGCGCTTGTGGAATCCGAAGATCGACCGCGATCTATCAACTATTTGCCTCAAGTGTCTCGAGAAAGATCCAAAGCGCCGCTACTCTTCCGCTCTCGCGCTGGCTGAAGACCTCGAACGTTGGAGTGCGCTGCTGGTGGCGTCTCTGGTTGCTCTTGCAGCGGCGAGCGGCTGGATCGTTTCGAAAAGCGAATTGATCCGGCAACCGATAACAACCGGGATCGCCGTCCTTCCGTTTGAAAACCTCAGCGAGCAGAAAGAGAACGCGGCTTTTGCCGACGGCATGCAGGACGACATTTTGACCAAGCTGGCGAAGATCGCTGACCTGAAAGTCATCAGCCGGACGAGTGTCATGGAGTACCGCGGCAAACGAAATGTGCGCCAGATCGGTAACGAGCTACGCGTATCGCATGTTCTGGAGGGCAGCGTCCGCAGGACGGGCACGCATCTTCATTTGAACGCGCAGTTGATCGACACGCGGACCGATACCCACGTCTGGGTTGAACAGTATGACCGCGATTTGAACGACGTGTTCGCAATCCAAGGCGAGATCGCGCAAGAAATCGCCGAGCAACTGCATGCCAAAATTACACCGGCTGAGAAACTGGCCATTGAGAGTAAACCGACCGGGGATCTCGTTGCTTTTGATCTGTATTCGCGCGCCAATGATATTCTTTTGGAGAGAAGGGGCCAGGTACTGGATTTTGGGCAGGCTGTCGATCTGCTGAACCGGGCTGTCGCGCGCGACCCATCGTTTCTCGATGCGTATTGCCGACTGGCCTTTGCTCACGATCAGCTTTATTTCGAAGGGATCGACCATACCCCCGCGCGGTTGGCCATGGCGAAGGACGCGATCGATTCCGCTTTTCGTCTGAAACCGGATTCGGGCGAAGCGCACTTCGCACAAGCGGTGCATCTCTATCGAGGTTATGGCGATTATGACGGCGCACTGGCCGAACTGGAAGTCGCTCGCCACACTCTTCCCAACAACGCGCGCATATTTCAAATGATGGGTTTCATCCAGAGACGGCAAGGGCACTGGGAAGACTCCAGACGAAATCTGGAACGCGCAGCTGAGCTAGACCCGCGTGACATACACACGCTCGAGGACCTTTCAGCAGATTACGCGAGGTTTCGACGCTATGCGGAAGCAAAGACATGGCTAACCCGCGCTCTAGCTGTCGCCGAACCCGACGACGTCCTTATGAAACTAGCTCTTCCGGAGGGGGAACTGGAAGTGAACGCTGATCCTCGCCCATTGCATCAGGCAATCGATTCCATTCGGGCGACAAATCCCGCTGCTGTAAGATCCAATTGGCTCTTCTGCGCATTAGCCGAACGTGACGGCGCTGCCGCAACACAAGCCTTGAGCGCGCTGGGTGACAAGGAAATTTGGATAGTTGATCAGGTCCAATTCAATCGCGCATTTGTCGAAGGCCTGATCGCACGCATGACCAACGACGAGCAGAAAGCGCAGTCGGCATTTACCGCTGCGCACGCGGAGCAGGAGAAAATCGTCGCGGCACAACCCGATTTCGGCCCGTCGTGGTGCGTGCTGGGCATGATCGACGCCGGCCTCGGCCGAAAAGAGGAAGCGCTGCGCGAAGGCCGCCGCGCACTCGAGCTTTTACCAGTGGAGAAAGACGCCCTCGTAGGCCAGTACCTGGTCAGATACTTTGCGGTGATCGCAGCGTGGGTTGGAGAAAAAGATCTCGCCTGCGAACAGCTTGCCATAGCCATCCGCCCTCCCAGCAACGTCGGCTATGGCGAATTGAAACTGATGCCGTGGTGGGATCCGCTCCGAGGCGATCCCCGCTTCGAAAACATCGTCGCCTCCCTCGCGCCGAAAGAAATGGGAAACAGGTAGGGACGATTGACCTCAATCGCCTGTTCGCTGTAGCCGCGTCGCTGTGTCGACGCGTTTTTGGATTTCCCGCGTAACGAATCACAAAATTTTACGGAGTACGTGAGTGAACGGCCAGAAATGACCTCCCAAGGTGGGAAGCCAAAGAAGGCCAAAACAAGAGAGAGAAATTAGTTTATGAAAAACCAAAACATTATGTTCACAAGAAGCGTTCCCAAGATGTCGAAGGCCCGGCTGTTCAGGTCGGTTCTGGCGCTGGGGGTAGTTGCATTGATCATGCACGTCTCCCTGCCGCGCGCCCAAGCCTATGATCTGAGTAGCCTCAATGGCAGTTACGCTGACTCTTTGTCGGGCTTTGCTCCACTAAGCCCCGGGGGACCAAACAGGCCCGTGTCCATAGGCGCCTATGGACCGGTCTACGAAGCGGGCTTGTATACGTTCGATGGCGCAGGCAGCTTTACGGCAAGTCTGGTCTTTAACTTCGGTGGTGGCGTCATACTCAATGCGAGTTGGAGTCAGAATGTCACCGGGACCTATACTGTGAATGCGAACGGTACCGGCACCATGACTTTGACGGGGGACCATCGCCGCCACTTCGTGATCGGCGATGGCGGAAGGCAGCTCAAGTATGTGGGTACAGACCCCACCGGCGGCATCGTAGTAGGCGGTTCCATGGTGAAGCAGTAGCGGGTCCAGCGGCGATGCCGCCGGTGTTTGAGGGGACGGTAACACCGGTGTCGCAGTTAAAGCTCTTCGACCGTTGCGACGAGATTCAACGTCTGACCGATTATCGCGTTTGGTGTGTTCCATCCGCACCAAACCGCTTACTCACGAGCGCCGAAATAATGTTTCTAACGGAAGGCGACAAAAGAGCACAAAGACTGTCTTTCGATCGCAGGAACCAAATAGAGCGTTCCATGACCTTTTTCTTTTCGTTTGAAAAAGTCTCCGCATTTCTGCGTAACCTCGTACCTCTTTCCGTTCTGTACTTCGGTGAACGGCCTGAAATGACCTCCCATGATAGGAAGTCA
>QHOV01000104.1 GCA_003218885.1 Verrucomicrobiota bacterium
GAAAGCAATTGCGAGCGACCGCAAGATCGACATCTACGTCGTGATCGCGAAGGAAGAACGCCGCGCCGATGCACTCGCACAAATCCAGCAACTGCGCGATCGCGGCTACCGCGTCGATTACCCAATGACGCCCACCAAGGTCGGCCGCCAATTTCAGGCCGCCGAAGAGGCAGGCGCGGCTCTTGCGCTCCTTTACGGCGACGAGTGGCCACAGGTGAAAGTGAAGAATCTCCCTGCGCGGGAAGAGTCGCTCATTGATCATGGTGCGTTGCTGGACAGCGTCGCAAAATTCTTCAACGTCGGGAGTTCTGCCTGATCATGTTTCGCACACACGACTGCAATTCACTTCGTAAAAGCGACATCGGCGGGCAGGTCACGCTTGCCGGCTGGGTAAATGTCACGCGCGATCATGGCGGGGTGATCTTCATTGATCTGCGCGATCGCGAAGGGCTGACTCAGGTTGTTTTTCGTCCAGAGGAAAACGCCGAACTCGCCAGGGAAGCGCATACTCTGCGCAGCGAGGACGTGATCCAAGTATCGGGCCGAGTCGCCGCGCGTCTGCCGGGAACGGAAAATCCAAACCTTGCGACTGGCGACGTCGAACTCATTCCCAGCAAGCTGCGCATTCTCAATCGGGCCGACACATTGCCGTTCCCGATCGATGCCGAGCCGCAGAATGAAGATTTGCGAATGACGCACCGGTATTTCGATCTGCGGCGGCCGCGTCTCGCGCGTAATTTACGGGTGCGCCACCGCGCGGCGAAGGCGACGCGCGATTACCTCGACAGCCAGGGCTTTGTCGAAGTCGAAACGCCCATTCTCTCCAAGAGCACGCCGGAAGGCGCGCGCGACTTTTTGGTTCCAAGCCGAATTACGCCCGGAAAATTTTACGCGCTGCCGCAGGCGCCCCAGCAATACAAACAACTGCTCATGGTCGCGGGCGTCGAAAAATATTTTCAGATCGCGAAATGTTTTCGCGACGAAGATATGCGCGCCGACCGCCAACTGGAGTTTACGCAGATTGATATCGAAGCGTCGTTCGTCACACCGGATGATATTTTCATTGTCACCGAAGGAATGTTGGCGGCGATTTTCAAAGCCGCGCTTAATATCGACGTCAAAACGCCCTTCGACCGGCTGACTTATCGCGACGCCGTCAATCGCTTCGGTAGCGATAAACCCGATCGCCGGTTTGGAATCGAGCTTGTCGATCTTGGAGAAATTTTTCGAGAAAGCAGCTTCAAAGTTTTCCGAAGCGCGCTCGATGCCAGCGGCGTGGTGAAAGCGATCAACGCGAAAGGCTTTGCCGGAATCACCATCGGGCAGGCCGATGAACTGACGGAAATTGCAAAGTTGCACGGTGCGAAGGGACTCGCGTTTATCAAGATCGAGAACGGCGAATGGAAATCGCCTATAGTAAAATTTTTCTCAGAAAAGGAGAAGACGGCGCTGCAATCGAAGCTCAACATCGAGGAGGGCGACTGCGTCTTCTTCGGTGCTGATAAATGGCAGATCGCCTGTGAGGTCCTCGGACGGCTGCGTGTGCGCATCGCAGAAATTCAGGATTTACTTGGTAGGGCGCGACAACGCCAGTCCGGCTCGGACCCGGGCGCGCCGGAATGGGATTTTCTTTGGGTCACAGACTTCCCGCTCTTTGAATGGAGCCCCGAGGAAAACAAATGGAACGCCATGCATCATCCCTTTACGCGCCCGAAAGCGGAGGACATGCCACTGTTCGAAGCGAAGAAATTCCCGGACGTTCGCGCCGAGGCGTACGACATCGTTCTGAACGGCGTCGAGATCGGCGGCGGCAGCATGCGAATTCACGAGCCGGAGTTGCAGGACAAAATGTTCGAAGCGCTCGGCATCAGTTCGGAAGATCGACAATCGCAGTTTGGTCATTTGTTGCGTGCGCTTCGGCTTGGCGCGCCGCCACACGGCGGAATCGCGCTCGGCCTCGATCGCCTCGTCATGCTGATCTGTGACGAACAAAGCATTCGCGACGTAATGGCGTTTCCCAAAAACAATCGCGGCCTGGACCTGATGAGCAACTCGCCCGCAGAAGTGGATCCGCGTCAGCTTCGCGATTTGGGAATCAAACTGGCGAAAGAAAAAAATCTTTAGCTCTAGCCTGCTATCACTCAATAACCCAAAGCCGCTTTTCGCTCCGTCGCGGTAGGCAGAGGATCCTTGCGAACGGTGATTGCCTCCCCGCCCGAGTCCTTTATTTGGTTCGCCTGGACCGCATTGAACTCGATGTCCTTCGTGAATTCCGGTGGCAGATCCATGTCCGCATAGATGGCATGCACTGGGCATACCTCTACGCATGCCATGCAATCAATGCACTCGTCCGGGTGAATGACCACCTGGTTGTCCATTTCGTAAAAGCACGCGACCGGGCAGACCTCTACACAGTCGGTGAACTTGCATCCGTTACATTTTTCAGTGACGATGTGGGCCATGGGATTGAGTGGATAAAGGTTACGTAAAAAGTGACGTAACGCATCAAGTAGTTAGGAACCCGTTACAGTCAATTGCTGGATTAAGATTTAGCATCAAGAGGGTGGGTAATGCTCGCGGCCGGTCCTGAACAGAATCGCGATCGAAAACGTGACGATTGTGCCGAAGCAAATCCACCACGGGAATTCAACCGCCGGAAGCCAGGTTGGCCTTATGTAGGCGACGCGGCCGAAAATTCCAGCAATCGCGTTGAACAGGTTGCTGATGATCGCAACGAAGATAAAACCGACGATCATCGCGATGGTGTTGCCCAAATTATTGCCGCGGCGCCTGGTGAACATTCCACACAGAAACACGCCAAGAAGCGGCCCATATGTGTAAGCAAAAACGCTCAGCACGATTGGAATGATGCGCACGTTGGGATGGACGATGACGAGATAAGACGTTGTCGATGCCACAACGATCATCAGGATGGAGAACCACACGGTGGCCCAGCGGACTGCGCGCAGACTTTGTTCTGCGGTCGATCCTGGATTTATGTAGGGCTCGTACCAATCGCGGGTAAAGCTGGTTGCCAGCGCGTTGATCGCGGTACTAAGCGAACCCATGGCAGTCGCAAAAATTCCCGCAATCAATAGCCCGCGCAGGCCGACCGGCATTTGGTACAAAATGAAATGGCAGAATGTTTCGTTAGGCGTTTTGGGAAGCGTTGGATCGGGATGGGCTTGATAATAAACCCAGAGGAGTAAGCCGATGCTGAGAAAAGTGAACGCAAGCGGGATATCGGCGAGTCCAGAGAAGATGACGGAGCGCCGGCTGCGGCGAATATCGGGCGCAGTTAACATCCGTTGCACCATGTCTTGGTCCGTGCCGTGGGTCCCCATCGTAATGAACGCTGCTCCGATTAAGCCGGCAAAGATCGTGTACTCCGTCTCGAACATAGTCTTCAATTTGTCCCAGCCATGTTTGGCCGGATCGAGACCCGTTGTGATGAGATCTGAAACCCGAAATGCGCCGTGGCGTTGCACGATCTCGTGCCAGCCGCCTGGAATGGCCGAGTAAAGCAAGCCAAGGGCAACGAGAGCGCTGCCAATCATAATCGAGGCTTGAATTAAATCGGTCCAGATAACGGCCTTGATGCCGCCGAATGTGGTGTAGATGGCCGTGAGAATGACGATTGCAATTGTGGCTCCGAGATAAATCCAGAGAGTTTGAGTTTGGTTTGGACGAGTGCCGCTGATCATTTCGTACGCGAGGGCGAGCGCGATGGCCGCCACATACAGCCGCGCCCCGGACGCAAGCAAACGCGTAATCATGAAAACCGCCGAAGCCGCGTTCTTCGTCGGCACTCCGAACCGGGCAGTGAGATACTCATAGATCGAATAGACTTTGTAGTCGTAATACGGTTTGATGAAAATATAGCTGACGAGAACGCGTCCGATGATCGTACCGAAGGCGAGCTGTAAGTAGGTGTAATTGCGCAGCGCAAATCCTTCGCCGGGTGTTCCGAAAAATGTGCCGGCACTCGTTTCGGCAGCCACCAGTGACGCGAGTACTGCCCACCAGGGAATTCTGCGGCCCCCGAGCGCGAAGTCCGCGAGATTTTCCTCCTTCCGGCCCATGTACAGGCCGATGGAAATGATGAGCACAAAATAGACAAGGAGAACTGCGCTATCGATAACAAGCCGTCCGTCCATGTCGGCGCATAGTTAGCCACAGATGAACACAGATTTACACAGATAAAGATTTGCGCTGGCTTGTCCGCCATCCGTGTTTCATCCGTGTTAGTCTGTGCCAGATGAAAAAATTGATCGAGATTTCAGCACCAGACTTCGATCTAGCGATGACGCTGGATTCCGGCCAGGTCTTTCATTGGCAAAGGGCGGACAATGGATTTTTGGGAACCATTGGTGATTTACCTGTGTACGTGGAGCAGCGAAGCGAGCTCTTGCGCACAAAAGTGGCATCGGCTTCCAGCCGATACCCGGGAAACGATGCGAAAGATGCGCACGCCACGATTGCGCATTACTTCGCGCTCGATCATCCATTGGCAGAAATCTGCGCCTCGTTCCCGGCCGATCCTATCATGACTGCTGCGCGCGATTTTTGTCGCGGCTTGCGGATCATCCGGCAGCCGAAATGGGAATGTCTGGCCACGTTCATCTGTTCATCCATGAAACAGCTGGCCCACATTCGCCAAATCTCAGCGGCGCTCCGGAACCGCTTCGGCGATCAACGAGAAATCGGTGGGCGTGTGCTGCACACTTTTCCTCCGGCACAGCAGATCGCGCGAGCTTCCGAGAAGCAATTACGCGAATGCGCGCTCGGTTATCGCGCCAAAAACCTGCGCGCGACTGCGCAGTTAGTCAGCTCTGGTGAATGTAATCTGGAAGCATGGTCGGGGCTTTCTGATGCCCGGCTTCGAGAACACTTATGCGCATTGCCCGGCGTGGGAGCCAAGATCGCAAATTGCGTGATGCTCTTTGCCTACGACCGGCTCCGCGCATTCCCAATCGACGTCTGGATCGAGCGCGTTTTGAGACGGCATTATTTTGCGCGTCGAAAGAAAATGACGGCGCGGCAGCTGCATGAATTTTCCGAAACCTATTTCGGCGAACACGGCGGTTATGCGCAGCAGTACTTGTTTCATCACGCGCGCACTGAAGGGAAAGGGAGCATGAGTAAGAGTAAGAAGAAGAATTGCTCAGCCGGGCAAGTTGTCAGAGCCCAGGGGCTGGGATAATGTTGCAAGCTTAACTGAGAAAACTCTGAGCCTAAATCTTACCACTAAGAGACTGCTCTCATGACAACGGCTGACATCATGTTCGCCCAGCCGGGCAATCCCGAAAGCTTTCGGGACCACGAATACGATGCGCGTACTGTTTTGTGGGCGCTGCTTGCGGCGATTGCCATTCACCTGGCAGTAGCGTTTTTGCTTGCTGCCTTTGGTGGCGTTTTCTCGCCCGCTGTTCCGTTTGAGGAAAAGCCGGCTGAGCTCACGTTGGTGGATCTGTCACCAGCGTCACTGGTGCCGAAGAATTCCGCTTTCATAGAAACAGACGAATCGAAAAAGGCACCCGAGCCTAAGGAGAAAACATTCGAATCAAACGCCAATTCAATTGGAGCAAGCGAGCTGGCTGCCGCTGGGGAGTTGCCATTGCCATCGCAAACGGGGAAGGATCGCCCGTTTATGGATTTGGAGACAAATCCGTATTCTCTAGAAACAAAGGGAGCCCAACCCCAGCAGTCGACCGCTGCCTCGCAACAGAAACAAATGCCTGCTCAGCAATCCGCCCCGATTACCGCTGCCGAGCAATTTGCGTTGTTAACTCAAAAACCGGCTCCAGAAACCGAACGATCAACTGAAGCATCGCAAGCGCAATCTGCATATCGCCGCTTGAAGGAGCGGACCCAAATCGCGGGCAACATCACCAATCGCGGTATTTCCGCCGTTAACGCTTTAGGCACACCGCTCGGTCGCTATCAAAAGATCGTGGCAGATTCAATCGGGTCGCACTGGTATGCGTACGTAGGTCAGAAGCGTGATTTAATTACCATCGGGACGCTGCGGCTTCGATTTAATGTTGATCGAAGTGGACGAGTGAAGGATCTCAAAATTACTGAGAACAGTTCGAACGAGGCGTTCGCGAATGTTTGCGTGCAATCGGTGCTGGAAGCGCACCTTCCTCCCATCCCTGAGGATGTCGCGAACAAGTTGCCTCCCGAAGGCCTGGAAATTGACGGCCTCGGTTTCATTATTTTTCCAAACGGATGATCGCCGCCTGGATCATTGCCGAAACGCCGGGAATCGTGAATATCGTGCTCGGATTTTTCTCGAGAGGCGGCCTTTTCATGTGGCCGCTGCTGGCCTGCTCGATTGTGTCCGTGACGACAA
>QHOV01000105.1 GCA_003218885.1 Verrucomicrobiota bacterium
ATCTGTTTGCCAGCGGCGATTTTCCACACACGCTCGAGTTGGAATCGCAGATCGAGCAGGCCGGCTTGCCGAAAAATCATCCGCGCATGCCCGCGTTCATCCGGTTGTATCACGCAATCTACGGCTTGCCACGACACCTCGGTCAACATTCCGGTGGGATGATCATTTGCCAGAACAAACTCAGTTCGTTTGTACCGCTGGAGAACGCGTCCATGTCGGGCCGCGTCGTCGCCCAATGGGACAAGGACGATTGCGAAGACCTCGGCATCGTGAAAGTCGATCTCCTCGGGCTTGGCATGATGTCAGTGATGCAGGATGCGCTGGAGCTTTGCCGGGAACGCGGTCGCCCCCTCGATCTGGCTCACATTCCAAAAGATGATCCAGCGACTTTCGAAATCATGCAGCGCGCGGACACGATCGGCGTGTTTCAAATCGAGAGTCGCGCGCAAATGGCGACGCTGCCGCGCATGAAGCCCGAATGTTTTTACGATGTCGTCATTGAAGTGGCAATCATCCGGCCGGGCCCGATCCAGGGCGACATGGTGCATCCGTATCTGGCGCGACGTGTGGGAAAAGAGCCAATCACATATTACGACGAACGATTGAAGCCAGTGCTCGAACGCACTCTCGGTGTTCCGCTGTTTCAAGAGCAGATGCTCAAGATCGCGATGGTGATGGCGGATTTTTCTGGCGACGAAGCCGAAGAGTTGCGACGCGCACTGAGTTTCCACCGTTCCGAAGAACAAATGAACAAAGTAAGCGTGAAATTGCGCGCGGCCATGGAGCGAAAAGGCGTGGCGCCGGATAAGATCGAAAAAATCATTCAGTCAATTTCATCATTTGCGCTGTACGGATTTCCGGAATCGCACGCGATCAGTTTCGCCATTCTTGCGTACGGCAGCGCGTATTTGAAAGTCCATCGCGCGCCGGAATTTTACGCCAGCCTCTTAAACAATCAGCCGATGGGCTTTTACACGCCGGCGACGATTGTCAAAGACGCACAACGACACGGCGTGAAAGTCAAACCGGTCTGCGTGATGAACTCAGATTGGCGCTGCACAATTGTCGATGACAACACGTTTCGGCTCGGTTTGTACTTGGTGAACGGATTGCGGCAGGAGCATGGCGAGCAAATCGAACACGAACGAAAAGATCGCGGATTCCAGTCGCTCGATGATTTCAAACGACGTGTTCCGCTTTCAAAAGACGAATTGCGAATCTTGGCGGAACTCGGCGCACTCAATTGTTTTTCCGAACATCGGCGCGCAGCGATGTGGGAAGTGGAAGGAACCACGCATGATGACTTACTAACACCCTCCAGAGTTGTAGCGGCGTTTGTGTCAAACGCCGAATCGCAAACACAGGCGCTTGGTACAAGCGCCTCTACGACGCCGCCGCTCGCGCCGATGACGTTACCCGAGCGCGTGCGTGCGGATTACGACACCATGAACCTGACCACCGGTCCGCATCCAATGAAGCTGTTGCGTGAAAGTTTGCCGAATATTTGGCGAGCGATTGATCTAGTTCACGCCCGGCACGGTTTAATCGTTCAAATCGCCGGCAATGTGATTTGCCGTCAGCGCCCCGGCACGGCGAAAGGATTTGTTTTCATCAGCCTGGAAGACGAGACCGGCGTTTCAAATGCGATTGTCGATCCTGACTTGTTCGAAGATGTTCGGCTGGTGATTACAGAAGAAGCCTTTCTTCTCATCGAAGGCGAAGTGCAAAATTCAGACAATGTAGTTTTGATTAAAGCGCGTCAGATCAGAGCGCTCGCGCACGAACAACTCATCGGAAGCGAGTCGCACGACTTTAGATGATCTGTGGCCGCTTCGCTGCGCGAAGCGTGCGCCCCGCCCACGGGGCGGCGGCTATAGCTATTCTCCAGCGTGATGCGGGTCGGGCGTTTTCGGCGCGGCTGGTCTTTCGGCTGGTTGTTGATCCGACTTAATCCACTCGGTGTGGAAGACGCCAGGCTTATCGATGCGCTCGTAAGTGTGCGCGCCAAAGAAATCGCGTTGTGCTTGCAGGAGGTTTGCCGGCAAACGCGCTTGACGATAACTGTCGAAGTAAGCGAGTGAGGCGGAAAACGCGGGGACGGCCACGCCATGTTTGATCGCTGTCGAAACAACGAGGCGCCATTTCGGTTGTGCCTTTTTGATTGCCCTCGTGAAATATCGATCGAGCAGAAGATTGTGCAGTGCAGGGTCCCGCTGGTACGCCTCCACGATCCGGTTCAAAAATTTCGCGCGAATGATGCAGCCGCCCCGCCAAATCGTGGCGATGTCGCTCGGGTTTAGATCCCACTTGTATTCAGTGCTGCCAGAACGCAGAAGTTCCATTCCCTGTGTGTAAGACACAATTTTCGACGCATAAAGCGCGTCGCGCACCCCCTCGACGAGCCGCGCGCGATTGCCTTTAAACTTTCGGGCTCTCGGTTGCGGCAAAATCATGGACGCAGCTACGCGTTCATCTTTCCTTGACGAGACAACGCGCGCTTCGACTGCCGCGTTGATTGTGGAAATGACGACGGATTGGCGGATCGCAGCTTGAAGTGTCCAGATGCCGGTGCCTTTTTGACCGGCTTTATCGAGAATCATGTCGACCAGCGGCTTGCCGGTCTCGGGATCGATCTTTCGAAAGATCTGCGATGTGATCTCGATGAGGTAGCTCTCGAGCTCGCCCTTGTTCCATTCTGTAAAAACTTCAGCCAGTTGCGCCGCGTCCATCTCCAGGGTGTGCTTCAGAATGGCGTAGGATTCACAGATCAATTGAATATCGCCGTACTCGATGCCGTTGTGCACCATCTTGACGTAATGACCGGCGCCATCCGGGCCCATGTAGCGGCAACACGGTTCGCCATCCACTTGCGCGGCGATCTTGCGAAAAATGGGCGCGATGATGTCCCACGACTCGCGCGAACCGCCGGGCATGAGCGAAGGGCCTTTGAGCGCGCCTTCTTCGCCGCCGGAAACGCCCATGCCGACAAAGTGAATTCCTTTTCCTTCCAGTTCCTTCCCACGTCGCTGCGTGTCAGTAAAAAGCGAGTTTCCTCCGTCGATGATCACGTCGCCTCTTTCGAGCAGCGGGGCGAGTTGATTGATCACGGCGTCCACCGGCGAGCCCGCTTTCACCATCAACATCGCTATCCGCGGTTTTTTAAGTGCGGCGACGAATTCCTCCAAAGTTCGCGTCGGCTGAATGTTTTTCCCTTTGGCGCGGCCAGCAGCGAATTTCTCGGTGACTTCGGTGGTGCGATTGAACACGGCGACCGAAAAGCCCTTTGATTCCATGTTGAGTATGAGATTTTCGCCCATCACACCCAAACCGATCAGGCCAATATCACATTGATTGGTTGTCATTTTAGTATCTTCTTTTCTGATTTCGGAGAAGACATCACTGTAACGAGCATTCGTAGCCCATGGCAAATTTCGTTCGCGAAGTTTTACTGACCAACGCACCACTTAGGCCGCCGGAGAATGATCCCCTCGGAGCCGGGGCGGTCGTCGATTTCTCGGGGATCGTCCGGAGCGTTGAGGATGGACGCGAGATCGATGGAATTGAATATGAAGCGCATCGAGAAATGGCCGACCATCAGTTGAGACAAATTGCCGATCAGGCCGCGGAGAACTTTCGACTTCGGGTTGTTATCATTCATCACCGAATCGGCTTTATCGCCGTTGGAGAGCCATCGCTTTTTCTGCGCGTGAGCAGTTTGCATCGGGAAGAAGCGTTTCGAGCCAGTCAATGGATCGTCAATGAGTTGAAGAAGAAAGTGCCGATTTGGAAGAAGCCACGCTTTACAACAGAAAAACAGCCCCACGCGGCCCACAGGGCCGCGGCTACAGCAAGATGAATTGGGCGAATCGGATTACTTTGGGCCGCCTTGCGCTGATAGTTCTCTTCGTGGTCGCGCTCAATTCCTCCTGGCAATACGCGCGCACCGCTGCGCTCATGATTTTTCTGATTGCCGGCTTGACTGATTTTATCGATGGGGAAATCGCCCGGCGCTACGGGGTGATCACGAATTTTGGCAAGTTGATGGACCCGCTTGTGGACAAAATCATGGTGGCGTCAGCATTCATTTCACTCGTGCCTCTAAAAGCCGTGCCGGCATGGGCGGCCACGACAGTCGTGGCGCGAGATTTTCTCATTACAGGCCTGCGCTTAATGGCCACCGCCAAAGGCCGGATTCTTCCGGCGGAAAGTCTCGGCAAACAGAAAACTTCCTGGCAAATCATCACGATTATTTTCTTTCTGGCGCTCCTTTCAATTGTGGAACTGCGCTACGCCAATGAAACATCTACATGGTGGGTGTGGGCCTGGAGCGAAGCTGGTCCCGTGCTGGTGTGGGTTACGGTTGCGCTGACGATTTACTCCGGGCTGGGCTTCACCTGGCGCAATCGCGAACTGATCGCGCCCGACCAATAGTGGCGATCAAGTGTGGCGCATCTGCCGAGGGCCGTGAGAAATGCGAGCGCGGCGAGAATTGAAATCCACTTTCCGATTGCAAGCGCATCACGCGCGTACTCGAGGCGTAGATGGTGGTGACCCGCCAGCAACGGCACCGCTCGCAAGATGTAGTTTGCCGGCAGCAATTTGTAATTTGTCTGAACACTCCCAGACAGGGCAACAGCTCGCCACGATGGCGTGAATGCATCCGTGATCAGCAAGATGGCCGGTTGTTCGACATCGGCTTCAATTTCCAGCGCGTCAGTTGAAGCGGCAACAATTCGTGCCGTGCCGGCGCTTTCGAAGGGCGACGGCCTCGGTTCCGGCTCCGATTCCAAAATTACTTCGCGCGCGGGATCAAATGTAGCCGAGCGCAAGGCATCGAAGATCGCATTCCGATATGGCAGGACACGGTAGGTGGAAACAAGTTGGAGGTGAGACATGGGCGGCTCTGGTGCATCGCCGATTTCCAATTCATTTCCGCGTTGCCCCAAGGCATATCGCAGCCGCAGCATGGCGAAGAGCGGATCGTAACGCACGAACTTCACATACGACATTGCCTGGCCGGGATCACCGCCCTGGCTCCAAGTCATGAACTCGGCGTAGCGCCGCACCACGGTCGCTTCGTACCCCCATATGTCTTGCGCGCCAATCAACATCGCGCTGTTCGTGTTCGCGACATTCATGATCCGGTAATCGCCGGCGTGCTCCTCGAGAAAGCGCTTTTCGTTCGGATTCACGATGGTAGCGCTGTCAAACGTGGCACGCGCGCCGCGCGCAAAAATAAACATTTCCGCCGCGCCCAAAGCGATCACGCCAAAGAGCGCACGCGGCTCTCGCCTGGCGAAGGCCAAGATGATGCCAAGGAGCGCGCAAATTCCAGCGGCAACAAACAGCGACATCGCTGCGAGATGCTGTGATTGGGCAATAAATTCCGTGTCCGCGTAGAGTTGGGGGAACAAGTACGATTGGCCACTGGCGCGACTTGCGTTCATTAGTCCCCGCCAAGACCCAGTGCTAGCGGTCCACCATCCGGCGACGCCCAAGGCCACGGCACCCGCGAAAACGGCGGCGATAAATGGAGTCTCGATTCTCTTTTGTCGGACTAACCGATCGAGTCCGCTGGCCGCGAGCAGACAAAGAAACAGCGACGCTGGAAAGCTAAACTTCGAAATACTGCGGAACCGATCGAAGCCAGGTACCCAAGTATAAAGAAAATCGAACAACGGTGTGTAGGCGCCGAGGGCCAATAAAAATGCAACGCAAACAACAATCAGCGCGTGCCATTTCGTTCCGCGTTCGCACCGAATCGTCGCATAGATGGCGAACGC
>QHOV01000106.1 GCA_003218885.1 Verrucomicrobiota bacterium
GCTCGACGAACTTCGGGTTCTTTCGGCGCGACGCTCGCCTTGGCGGCCGCGCTGGCATTAGCGAAAGCGGGCGGACTCGCCTTGGCTGCCGCGTTCGTATTCGCGAAAGCCGGCACAACCGCGTCCGGTAGCGCAATGGACGGCGCTACGGTTGCAACTGGCTGCGCAGTTTTCTTCGCAACTTCCGCTACTGCAGTCGGAGGAGGAGTTGACGGTGCCAGCGAAGGGGCCGCGGTTGCAACTGGCGGCGCTGATTTCTTCAGAGGAGCTTCAACTACAGGGGCCGGAGGAGGGGAAGGCGCGCGCGATGGAGCAGGTGCGATCGAAGCGGCGGGCGCTTGTGAAGGCGCCGCCTGCGGTGGTGCTGATTGCGCGGTCGTCGGTTGTGGAACGCCGACCATTTGATGCGGCGCAATCCGTTGAATGTTCATGATCAAGCGCATCAAAACAAAACCGACAACGATCACACCGATTCCGATGAGCAACGGAAATGGCGAACGCCGATCTCCACTGGTTCGTTGACGCCGCACCACCGGCGCGCGCGTCGTGCGAACGCGGCGCGCTTTCGGCGCGGGCTGATCCTGCAAATACGAATAACCATCCACCGTCACTTCTCGCGACGTTTCGAACACGTCGAGATACGGCGTAACATCGACATCGAGAAATTTTCCGTAGATCAACAAGAAGCCTTTCGCGTAGGCGAGACTTGGAAATTGCGAGAAATCGTCGGCCTCGATCTCGGCCAATCGCGACGGGCGAATTTTCGTCAGACGCGCGGCTTCATCGAGCGTGAGGCCGCGGGCCAGCCGCGCATCTTGAAATTTCTTGCCCAGACCTTCGATTGTCATGATGGATTCGCCGGCTAAACGGCGGCATCGAGATCAACCAGAATCTCGCGTGGTTTGGCGCCTTCGCCGGGACCCAAAATACCGCGCTGCTCCAGAATATCAACGATGCGCGCGGCGCGCGTGTAACCGAGCCGGAGCCGGCGCTGAAGCAATGAAGTGGAGGCGCGTTTTTCCTGTCGAATGATTTCAAGGCACTTCTCGACCAGCTCTTCATCTTCGCTTGTGACTTCTTCCTCCGGTGCGACGGTGGACTGAAGCTTTTCATGCATTGCGGAGTCAAAAGCAGGCGGGCTTTGTCCTGAAACAAATTCCACCGAAGTGCTCGGCGGGAGATAAAGCATGTCGCCCTGTCCGAGCAGGCGATCGGCTCCGTTTTCATCGAGAATGACGCGACTATCGATTTTAGAGGCGACCTGAAATGCGATCCTGGATGGAATATTCGCTTTGATTACGCCGGTGATCACGTCCGCGCGCGGGGTCTGAGTGGCGACAATCAAATGAATGCCTGCCGCACGCGCCATTTGCGTGATACGCGCGATCGCCGTCTCGACATCCGCCGGCGCGGTCTGCATCAGATCGGCCAGTTCATCAATGATGACGACCACATAGGGAATTTTCTCGGGAATTTCTTCTGTAGCCGGCATCGGTGATGCCGGCCCTCGTCCAGACTCCTCCTCTCGACCGGGATCATCGATCCCGGCTACAGTCTTCTTCTTCGGTCGCGCATTGAAGCCGACGATGTTTCGCACGCCTAAGCGGGCGAATATTTTGTAACGGTATTCCATCTGGTCGATCAACCACCGCAAGGCCAGCAGCACCTTTTTTGGATCAGTTACGATTGGGAATGCGAGATGGGGCAGAGAATTGTAGGCCTGCAATTCGACCATCTTTGGATCGATTAGCACGAAACGCATTTCTTCCGGAGAGAAGCGAAAGAGCATGCTGGCAACCAATGCATTGATGCACACGCTCTTCCCGCTGCCAGTGGTGCCGGCCACCAGTAGATGCGGCATTTGCGCTAAATCAGTGATGATTGTTTTACCGTAAACATCTTTGCCGAGCGCCAGCGGAATTTTCGCGTGCGCTTTCGCCTCCTCCCAATCGGGTGATTGCAACATTTCGCGCAGTTTCACGGTGACTTTTCGAGTATTCGCCAACTCGATGCCGACCGTGTCTTTTCCGGGGATCGGCGCGAGTATGTTGATCCGCTCGGCGCGCGTTGCCCGGGCAAGATCGCGCTCGAGGCTCACGATCTTATCGACGCGCACACCTTTTGCCGGATACACTTCGTAGCGCGTGATCGTCGGGCCCTTGGTAATGTCGCCGGGCGCCACTGCAATCCCAAATTGCCCTAGTGTATCAATCAGGATTCGCCGCACTTCTTCCAATTCGGCGGGGTCGGTGGCAGCGCGGCCTTCGAAACTGTGCTCATCGAGCAGATCCAATCCTGGCAACACGTAATCTTCCCAGTTCGAAGCAGCGCTGGTCACGCCGGAATCCGCTTTTGCTCTTGCCTCGCTGGCGCGCAATTCGGCAAGAGACGGTTTTCGGCCGAGCGGGGTCACGTGCTCGCTCGGCAACGCAGTTGTATCGACCACCTTCGGCGTCGGCCGATTTGCCAGTTCCTCCGGCGAAATCGTCGCGCCGACCGGCTCAGACACAGGCACGCCTTTCTTCCTCAACGCTTTTTCATACACGCGCCGCTCCTTCGCCAACTGCTTCTCCCTGATCTCCAGCTTTTCTTTAAGATCGGCTTTGCCCAGCCTGCGGCGCAATCGCCATTCCTGCAGCCCTGCCCCGACCCGTCGCGTGGCGGCAACCGTTTCGCGAATCAGGTGAATCGGGCGCAGTCCCGTAACCAAAATCAGTGTGGTTGCGTAAATTCCCATCAGGAGAACAAGCGAGCCGACAGGGCCGAGCGCGGCGCGGAGCAGGCCACGATGTTCATCGGCCAAGCGATAGCCGATCAAGCCGCCAGGCCCTTGAATGTCCACCGGCACCTTCAACCCGAGCAAGTGACCTATGTCCCATAACTGGTCGAGGCACGCACCGGCTACGATGAACAGAACGATCCATGGGATTCGGGGCGTCACACGTAACCGAGGATGAAACAATTTCGCTACACCGAAGCCGAGTAGAACTGCTGCCAGCAACAGCGAAGCGAAAACGCCAATGGTTTGATAAGAGATGCCCGCTACAATTGCGCCAACGGGCCCGATGAAATTTTGCGCAGGGCGATTCGCCGGTGAAACGTGACTAAACCAGATCCAGGACGGTATATCTTTTGGCGTGTAGGAAATCAGCGCGAAAAACAGCAATGTCCCGACAAAAAGCAGAACGAGAGCGAAGACTTCGTTCCAAGCGTTGTTTCTGTCCGTGCGGGCCACCGCGTTTGATAGTAACTCCAAGCCAGCGTCTTTCAATCACGTTGTGTAGGCGCTCGCCGCGGCGAGCGCTTATGCGTTTGACACAAACACCCCTACAGGTACCGCGCTTTCATCCTTGCACGCGAGACCAGAGGCTGATAACTGTGCCAGCGCATTATGGCTTTTTTCCTCCGCCAAGGCGTCATTGCTGTTTCGCTCGGCACGCTATTATTTTGCATATCATGCGAGAAGCATCCGCTTGGCCAGTTGCCCGAAGTGCAGCGTGAACAGCCCGATCCAGCAAAGGTCTGGTCGAACGCTACAAAGAAAAATTCTGACGAATCTTCGGCGTCCCCCACACCAGCCGAATTTTCTCCGCACGAAGCTCGCTAGCCAAAGGAGATCACATGGCTAAACACAAATACGCAACGTCGCCTCCAAACATCAGCACCATGCCGCCGGGCGTGCCGTACATCATCGGCAACGAAGCCGCCGAGCGCTTCTCTTATTACGGCATGAAGTCGGTGCTGACCGTCTTCATGGCGCATTACATTTTGAATCAGTCGGGCGTGCTCGCGCCGATGAGCCCGAACGAGGCGTACATGTACACGCATTACTTTGTGTTCGGCGTCTATTTCCTTCCGATTCTCGGCGCAATTATCGCAGACGGTTGGGTTGGCAAATACTGGACCATCCTTTCGCTTTCGATCGCTTACTGCCTGGGTAACCTCACGCTCGCCTGCATGGCCACCTCCTGGGGAATTGCGGTGGGACAACGGACAATGCTCGTAATAGGACTGACGCTGATTTGTCTGGGCGCAGGCGGTATCAAGCCATGCGTATCAGCCAACGTCGGGCCGGTTCGTTCATCTCCTCCATCCTTTGCCCATGGCTCCTTGTGAATCCCAAGTACGGACCGGGATGGGCATTTGGAATTCCGGGCATCGCAATGTTGATCGCCACGTTGTTCTTCTGGGGCGGTCGCAAGAAAATGGTGCACGTGCCGCCTGCGGGGCTGAGTTATTT
Source organism: Verrucomicrobiota bacterium (assembly GCA_003218885.1). GTDB lineage: Bacteria > Verrucomicrobiota > Verrucomicrobiia > Chthoniobacterales > UBA10450 > Udaeobacter. The sequence goes on from QHOV01000106.1 coordinate 4,241, forward strand.
GCGAGCAACTTTCAGCCGCGAAGGTCTCATCACTCTCGCCCGGATCGCGATGGTTTACGTTTTCATTTTGGTCTTCTGGGCGCTATGGGGGATGAGCAACGGCGTCGAATGGACTTTGCAAGCCGAGAAAATGAATCTGCACTGGCTCGGCATGGATTTGATCGCCGCTCAGGTGCAGACCGCAAACCCGATTCTAATTCTGCTTTTTATTCCGCTGGTGAACTATGTGATCTATCCCGCGATTCACAAAATTTTTCCGCTCACGCCGCTGCGCAAAATCGGCATCGGCCTTTTTCTCACCGGTCTGTCTTTTGTCGTTATCGTTTGGATCCAGGGCCAAATCGATTTGGGACTAAAGCCGAGCATCAACTGGCAACTGCTCGCCTATATCATTCTGACCCTTGGCGAAACGATGGTGTCGATCACCGGGCTTGAATTTTCATACACTCAGGCCCCGAACACGATGAAGAGCTCCGTCATGGCGCTGTGGCTTTTCACTGTCGCTTTCGGCGAGTTCTTCGTTGGAAAGTTTAACGCGTGGGACTTGAACGCTGACGGCACACGCAAGCTCACCGACTACCAATACTTCACATTCTTCACGATCTTCATGTTCGCCGCCGCGGTGGTGTTTGTCGTGGTCGCCTGCTTCTACAAGGGCCGCACTTACCTCCAAACACAGCAGCCCACCCTGGATGAGATCGCCACAGAACCGATTCTTCACGGCGGCACGCCGAGCTGAGATCGGATGAAAGTCGTTATCACAGCGGGCGTCTTATTGTCGTTGTCGATGTTGAACGCAGCGGCCACCACGCAGGACGACGCGTTTCAAAAAAATGCGCACGACTACATCGAGCACTATTTGCAGGCCAATCCCGAGGAAGCGACCGAGCTCGGTGACCATCGGTTTGACGGCCAGCTGACCGATTATTCGCCTGAAGCGCGCGCAAAAGATCTGGCAACGCAAAAGGAATTTCGCGACAAGCTGAATTCCATCGACGGGTCGCAGCTCACCGGTGCGAACAACATCGATTTCCGAATTCTCAAGGAGAACACCGATTACCAAATCTTCCAGGCCGAAGAGCTGAGGGCCCCGGAATGGAATCCGCTCGTTTACATGCAAAGCCTCGCGAACAGCCTTTATCTTTTGGTCGCACGAGATTTTGCGTCACCGGAAAAACGGATTCCAAATCTGCGCCAGCGCATGGAGAAAATCCCGCGCGTGATCGCTCAGGCGAAAGCCAACCTGCAACACCCGCCGCGCGTTCACACTGAAACAGCGATCGAGCAGACGCAGGGCGCAATCAGTCTCGTGCGTGAAGGATTGGCGCCTCTGCTCGACCAGTCGCCGCGAATGAAGAAGGACCTCACGCCGTTACAGGAAAAAACCGCAGCCGCGATGGAGGATTACAAGAAATGGCTCCAGAACGATCTGTTGCCGCGCTCAGACGGCGACTTCCGCCTTGGCGCGGAGAAGTACCGAAAGAAGCTGCGTTTCGCCCTCGCGTCGGACTTGTCGATGGAAGAAATCATGAAGCACGCGACTGCCGACCTTCAACAGACGCAAACCGCCATCTATGAGACCGCATTGCCGCTCTACAAAAAATATTTTCCAAGCGCTGATCCGGCAGCTGCCGGACTCGCGGACAAACATAAGGTCACGGCGGGAGTACTCGACAAGCTTGCTGAACAACATCCCGACGACGCCACCGTCGTCGATTACGCGAAAAAGATTGTCACGGAAGCGACTGATTTCGTAAAGCAACACGATTTGGTCACCGTCCCGAACATGCCGCTGGATGTGATCGCGATGCCCGAATTCAAGCGCGGCATCGCTATCGCCTACTGCGACGCGCCGGGCCCGCTCGATAAAACCGGCAAAACATTTTTCGCCGTCGCGCCAACGCCCAAGGATTGGTCAAAAGAACGCAGGGAATCATTCTTCCGCGAGTACAACAATTACATGATTCGCGATTTGACCGTGCATGAGGCTATGCCGGGACATTTCCTGCAGCTGGCTCGGGCCAACGAATTCCGCGCGCCCACTTTGGTGCGCGCGATTTTTCAGAGCGGCGCATTCGTCGAGGGTTGGGCCGTTTATTGTGAACAGATGATGGCGGAACAGGGTTATGGCGGGCCCGAGGTGAAAATGCAGCAGCTGAAGATGCGGCTGCGCGCCATCTGCAATGCCGTTCTCGACCAAAGCATTCACGCAGGGAACATGAACGAAAAGGAAGCGATGGATCTGATGATGAAGGAGGGATACCAGCAGGAAGGCGAAGCGGTAGCGAAATGGAAACGCGCACGCCTGACTTCTGCCCAGCTTTCCACATATTTCGTAGGCGCCACCGAGCATCTCGATCTTCGCGCCGCGGAACAGAGGAAATTGGGCAAGGATTTCAACCTTAAGAAATACAATGACCAAGTCGTCTCCTACGGCAGCCCGCCGGTAAAATACGTTCGCGAGCTGATGGGACTGTAGGCGTATTCTGCGAAACACCGATTCAAGCAGGCGTCTGACACAGACGCCCTACAACGATCGCGCAGGACTACTTGCGTCGTCGTGCTTTGATTGCTTTGCGCTTGGAACGAGTAGTTGAAGGCCTCTTTTTCGTGTCGGCGAATCTCACCAGTTCGTCCAAGTTAAACATCCTGTGTTTACGCGCTCCCAGTTCACGAAACTCGATCTCATACCAGCCGTTCATCCGTTCGACCGTGTAGCGTTTTCGTCCAATGCGCAACGGTTCGCGCGCGATCACGTGATGAATGATCTTTTCGTATTTAGAGCGTGACCAGCGTTGCATCCGGCGGCGCCCCCAATCAATCGCACGCCCGACATTGTCATATGCTTCAGGCCGGTCCGCGAAATCTAAAAGTGAGCGCGCGTTGCCAGCGAAAACCGCGGTGATGTGCTCCAGCGTGCTGGAGTCGCTAATGTGCCGAATTCGCCGGCCAAATGGCCTCAAAGTTTCTGCCGCGATTACGCGCAAGCTGAGGACTCGACCGTCGCGCAATTTCCAAAGCGGCGCATTGATGTCCGCCGTGAACGGATTTTGGCTTAGTGAATCGCCCGTGACCCGCCAACCGCGACGCGAAGAATGTTTTCGCAGACGAAATAGCGTGATGCGAGGAATTCCGTGTCGGTTCAATTGCCTCAGGCCAAAATCTTCCCAGCGAAGGACTGTTTCCACGGCGCCCGCGACGAACGCGCACGTTGCCAGCATCAACGCTGGGTCCGGCGTAAAATCAGCTGTCACCTCGACTCGGGTCCTGCGCGGACGGACGCCGACCGCGCTGCTCTGCCGGTTCGCTGCCAGCAAAAGCACGGGCATTGGCAAAATGTGCGCAAGCAGATACGCAAGCTTGGTCGCATTCCGAAATTTTGATTTTCTGGCATTGGGAAATGAAAAGTTATAATGCGTGCTAAAACCCTGTAGACGGCATTGGCAGCTGTTTCGTTTGGCCCAGTGATCCAGCTCCACTCGTAAATAGCGGATTTGCTCCCACAGTGAACGTGTCGCGCGATAACAACAGCCCGGCTCAAGTTCAACAATCGGTGTGGCGACTTCGATTACGCCAGTATCAAAATAAATCGCGCCGCCCGCCGGCAGTTGAAACGATTTGCCCGTGCGCGGAATCATTCGCCGACGCACCAGACGGCTCGGGTCGCCAAAAACCTTTTCCGGACGCCGTCTGCGTCCATTGACGAAAAGATTAAACTCCGCTTCCAGGCCGATCACGGCCCGCGGCGGTGTTGCGGCACGCGCGCGTTCGGGGAAAAACCGGGCGCCCCGTTCTGTTCCCAGATTCTTCATCTGCTCAATGCGAGATCAACTCGCCTCGCTCCATTCGCGCGGAGTCAAGCTCGCAAATCCTAAATCGATGTGGAGATGGTCGTCGGTTTGCACTCGTTCCGAGCCGAATGGTCGAACAAACACAGCGGGACCGAGCGAGGCCGCGATGGCCCGATATTTCTCAATTGATTTCGCATCGGAAAGGAAGGTGTCTCCGACACGGTAAATGTTCGCGGCTGTTCCCCAGGCATGAATGCTTTTCGCGCCACTAATCTGATGCGCCGGCGATCGGTACCCGCCATTTGCGCTGATGAAAACTGGCGCATCGACTTCCCGGCGAAAATCCTCCAAAAACTTTGCAAGCAAAACGATTGCACACGGCACATAATGAGGAAACTGGCTTACGAGCAGTCTCGCTTCACGGCAATCAACGAGCATCAATTCCGCCAGCGTAAAGTGCGGCGCGAGCCGAATCTCGTGCGCTTCCTGCCAGCTACTGATTTCATAGAAAAAGCGCGGCAGATGATGAGCATTGCCACAAAAATCGGTTTCCGTTTCGCCTGGTCGAAGCAAGGTGCGGTACTCTTCAGGCAATTTCAAACCGTCCACCGCACGCAATCCCTCAGCGCTCATTTGATTTCGGTTCCATTCCCACGACCGAGCGATAAATCGCTTCGGAAATAGCTGCGACTGTCTCGCGCCGCCCGTCTTGTTCCGAAGCGAATTCAGTCAAGATAACAGCAATGTATGGTTCGCGTTCGGGCAAATACACAATGCCCATATCGTGACAGGCGGTCGAGATCTCGCCCGTTTTGTGCGCCACAGTCGCATGCGCTGGAAGCCCGGCAGGAATCATCGACTTGAACCGTTGGTCCAGCAGGATGCGGATCGCTTGTTCTTTGCTTTCTTTGCTGAGAAAATCGCCGCGCACAGCGGACAACAACCGCACCAAGCCGTCGGCAGTCACTTCATTGTTTATCTCTCTCTGATGTGCCGCATGGTCCTCAACACCTCGGCGCAGTTCCACTCCGTCCACTTGGGCATCGCGCAGAACCTTTCGCGCATATTCCACACCCACAAGATCGAGCAGCAAATTCGTCGCAAGATTGCTGCTCGAGGAAATCATACCTTCCGCAAGAGCGGAAATCTTCGCTGTCCGACCAATGGCCTGGTACAGTTCAGGCATCGCATCCGAGTCGGGGTTGAGGTGAAAAGGAGAGCCGTCTGCTGCGCTGAAGAAACGATTTCGCACGTGCAACGAGTCATCCAGCCGGAGCCGGCTCTCGTCTGCCGCGCGAAAAACCGCCAGAAGCAGTGCCACTTTGATCGTGCTTGCAGCATGAAACCAGCGGTCGGCCCGCAGGGAAAATCGCCAACCGCTCTCCAGATCGTGCACGGCCACTGCGATCGCTCGCGCCTTGCTTTGGTCATTCAATCTTTCCAATTCCTCATTTAATGGGCTGGCAAGATCCGCGCGTAACATCGAAGTGCTCTTTACATACCCATTAGGAAGTCGCAAATTCGACGATGGCTAATCTGGCTACCTGGATGCGCCCAAAAGATGAAAAATGGTTTCAGCCATTTTTCGCAAAACATCCCGACATTCACGTCTTCGACGCGCGCAAAGGCGACGTTGCACTGAACCAGATGGACGGTCTTCTGCTCACCGGCGGTTTCGATATTTCGCCGGAATTTTTGCGCCAGGAAAATGTCGATCCGACTTTGATCCACAACGATGTAAATCCGGTGCGCGACCGCTGGGAGTTCGATGCAATTTCGAAGTCACTCGCGCGCGGTCTACCGATTCTTGGCATTTGCAGAGGCATCCAAGCCTTGAATGTCGCGCTCGGCGGCACGCTGAAGCTCGACATTCCCGGCCATGATCTTCCCGAACAAAAAGAGAACGATATCCAGCCGTTGCGTTACGACAGAAACGCGACTCATCGCTTCGAAAGGGTAAACAGCGCGCATCATCAGGCGGTCGCTCGCGTTGCAGACGGTTTCGAGGTCGACGCCTGGTGCGCTTCGGATGACGTCATTGAACAAATGTGCCTGCGGAATTACCCATTCGCCGTCGCTGTGCAATATCATCCAGAGCGGGGAAAAATTTACGATGCCCTCTTCGAGGATTTCTTCGAGCGATTGGAGAGACGTTAAATCGTTATACGTTCGGCCGAGGCGGATCGTTCCTCACCACCACTTCGAACTTAATTTCCTGGAACGCCAGCTGATCGTGAATGAGACCGAGCAACTCGAGCGCCCGCGTGTCGGGCATGTGCGCGCAACGCAGCTCAATTCGCGCGGGTTTTCCAGCAAGATCGGGATGATCGGATGCCATTTCGCCGTCGAGCAAGAATGAAACGTAGGCGTTAAACCGCTCCTGCAATGCCAACAGTTGTTCATCCGAGCCGTCCCACTCGTTAGGCTCATTCATAACGAGAACGGCCTCATCCCTCTTCGGATCGTGCGCGATTACGTCGATGCGATCACTGGTCTTTGAACTTCGTGGATTGCCTGATGCGGCCATTGAAAATTGAACGTTGAGCGCTGAACGTTGACAGTTCAAGCGATGAAACGATCAAAATCGAAAACGGCACGATTGACCCTCCTCGGACGAAGTGAGGCGAAACTGCCGGCGTCACCCGCGGAGGCACGCCTTGAGACTTTTCCAAATCCAGCGCCCCGCCGGAATTATTGGATTCATTTTGAAACTGACGATTTCACTTCCGTTTGTCCGGTGACGGGCCAACCAGATTTTGCCAGGATCGACATTGATTACGTACCGGACCGCCTCTGCGTCGAAAGCAAGTCGCTTAAGTTTTACCTCG
>QHOV01000107.1 GCA_003218885.1 Verrucomicrobiota bacterium
GTTCTAGAATATTTTGGTGAGGTGGCTGAGTGGTTGAAAGCAGCGCTTTGCTAAAGCGCCGTAGCCCAAAAGGCTACCGAGGGTTCGAATCCCTCCCTCACCGGTTCTCCTATTCGATGTTGGGCGTTCGGCGTTTAGTCGATCTCGCCAGCTTGGTGGCGCTTTTGCAGAGAGAAGCATAGCGCCGAAGGCACCGCTTCTTCTTTATCTCTGGCGAATCGGCGTGAAGGCGTGGTCGAATACGTAATCGCCCACCCGGTGACCCAAGGCGATCGATTCGGTCTTGTCGAAGCGCCAATGAATGCCGAGATAAATCCGGCTCTGACCGTTCTCGTCCTCGGCTTGTGATAAATTGGAAAAGCTCCGCGGCCGATAAGGACGGAGATTACCATTGCTGTCGCGGGTTTGCCCGTTGAACTCATCGGAAACGAATGTGAACGCGATGTTATCGGTGCCGTAAAACCGGCGCATGACCTGGAAGAGCGTCCCCCCGATTCCGGCATGACCCGACGGATACGAGGGGAATGGCGGCGTGAAGTTCGGGCCAGTGAGATTGCTGGCAGGCGCGCCTAACGGCATAAAATTAGGATCGCCAATCGTGTCGGGATTGCCGTCGCCGAGGCCAGTGGGGCCTGTGCCCGGGTCCGATTCGCGAATGCCCAGAACAGGACGCCAGAAACCGTAGTAGTATTTCGATTCCCAAATGGTCATTGCGGCATCCGCCATGGCGACATTTGCCAACGCCAGCAAGCGCGCGAATTGAATGGCGCTCAATCTCCTCTGATCGGCAATATGTACCGTGATCTGATTGTAAAGCCGCGGAGGCGCGCACAGGCTCGGCGTGCCATCGTACGCCCAGAAAGTGCCGATGAATGTTTGCTCTTCCGTGCGCTGCGTGGGCGTGATCACTCCATCGCCACCTAAGTTTTTCGCCTCATTGTATGCAGCCGTGTAATCAGAGCTTGTCATGTCGGGCGGAGGCGGCGCGCGAAATTGAGTCGTCGAGTTGATCACGAACGGGGTGCATTCGCCCCAGTGCGCTCCCAGCGCGAGCGGAATCAAACTGATCGGATCCTGGCGCCAGTGGCCGGGTTGATCGCTGGGGAAATAATCGACGCCAACGGTCGGCTCGGGGAATTGCGAACCATCATTGAAACGCATCGCCAGAATTGCTGCAGCCGTGCGGTGCCCCAAATCGATCCCATTTGCTTTTTGCTGCGCGTTCCTGATCGCAGCCAAATCTTCTGCCAGGTAGCCATCAAAAGTCGGCGTTTGCGATGGGAAAAGCGCCGCCAGGGTGTCGCGCGCCGCCTGGCTGATCGCCGCATCTACGGACATTGGACCAGGCGCGGCCTGCGTCCCAGTGTAACTCGTGTAACCGCCGACGACCGCGTCAAGCGCATCGAACATGGCGATGTGGACAATCGCCATCGCCCGGCTGGAGCGCCCCGGCCCGAACTGTTCTCCGAAAACGCGGTTCTCCCCGGGGGCGACCGGAGTATGATCCAGACCGCTGGCATTTATTGCGATGACGTTCCAACGGTGCAGCGAATCGAGGCCCTGCGCTGGGCCCACAAGCGGCGGGACGTGGGGAGCGGGTTGAAACAGCGGGCCAAATGCCGCATTAAACCTGTTGTCCAGAACGGCAGCGAAGGTCAAAACAGACAGCACCAAGCCAAGGAGGAACATAGAAACTTTTTTCATGTGATTTGTTTCTGGGAGCAGTTCTTATATCAGTATTCTGTCCCCTAGCCAGAACAATTTTTCCTCGTTGAACGTTGGATCTTGAGCGCGAAGATTTAAACTTTTCGACCCACCATGCGCGTCGAGCCGTTCCAAATCCGCAATTTCATCGGCGGCAGATTTGTCGAGCCGGTCAGCTTCTTGTCATGTCGAGTGAAGTCGAGACATCTCTCGCTATTCCCTTTGTTTTTGTAGTCCTCATTGAGCGCCAGACGTTCGGCGCTTACAATGCATTGCCGACAGTGATGCACAAGATGTCGATCTGGCCGTCGCCGCGGCGGAGAAAGCATTTGCCGATTGGTCGAAGAAGCCGGCAGGCGAACGCTCGCGTTTTCTGCTGCGGATCGCCGACTTGATCGAGCGAGATCTTGAGAAGCTCACCCGCGCCGAATCGATCGACACTGGTAAACCGCTCTCGCTCGCGCGCACACTCGACATTCCACGCGCGGCCAGCAACTTCCGATTCTTCGCGACTGCGATCCTGCACACGGAATCGGAGGCGCACATCACCGACAACCTCGCGTTCAACTATACGGTGCGTCAGCCTCGCGGCATCGCGGGATTGATCTCTCCGTGGAACTTGCCGCTTTATCTGCTCAGCTGGAAAATCGCGCCGGCCATTGCCGTCGGAAACACGGCCATCGCGAAGCCAAGCGAGCTGACGCCGATGACCGCTTACATGCTCTGCGAGATCGTGCGCGAAGCTGAGCTGCCAAATGGCGTTCTCAACGTCGTCCACGGCGCTGGCCCAAATGTCGGCGCCGCGATCACGGCGCATCCGAAGATTAACACGATCTCGTTCACCGGCGGCACCCTGACCGGCCGCAAAGTCGCTGAGGCATGCGCGCCGTTGTTCAAGAAAGTTTCGCTCGAGCTCGGCGGCAAGAACCCAAACATCATTTTCGCCGATGCTGACCTCGACGCAGCCATCGCCGGCAGCGTGCGTTCGTCATTCGCAAATCAGGGACAGGTCTGCCTGTGCGGTTCGCGCGTGTTCGTCGAGCGATCGGCTTACAAAGATTTCGTCGATTGCTTCATTGACAAGACATCTCAACTGAAAATGGGTGACCCGCTCGACGAGCAAACCGAGCAGGGCGCGATCGTGAACAAGACGCAACTGGAGAAAATCAAGTTCTACGTTGGTCTCGCCCAGAAGGAAGGCGGCAAGATCATGCTCGGCGGGGCCGCGCCGCAACCGCCTAACGAGCGCTGCCGCGCAGGTTATTTCTTTCCGCCCACGGTCATCACCGGTCTGCCGGTCTCATGCCGCACAAATCGCGAAGAAATCTTTGGGCCGGTTGTCACCATCACGCCATTCGACAAAGAAGAAGAAGTGATCGCCTATGCGAACGACTGCGACTACGGCCTGGCCTCGAGCGTCTGGACACAAAACCTCAATCGCGCACATCGTGTCGCTGAACGAATCAACACTGGTACCGTGTGGGTGAATTGCTGGCTCGTGCGCGACCTGCGCGTCCCCTTCGGCGGCATGAAGGCAAGCGGCGTCGGCCGCGAAGGCGGCGAGGAAGCTTTACGCTTCTTTACCGAGCCGAAGAACGTCTGCATCGCAAAATAGCACTCGCTGCTCATTGTGGGATTGTTCAAAACACTGGGGCGAAAAGGGCTCCTGTGGATTAATCGTAGGTATGAGACTGCGAGGTTCGATGGCATCACACTCGTGGATTGGGCTGAGACTCCTCATTTCACGAGGATCATTACGGCAGCGCTGAATTTGATTGAGGAAAATGATCCGCGGCGATCTCGTCGCGTTCAGCGCCAAATTCGATTTATCGTTAGCTGCACCCGCCCATTCAGGGGCGGAGCATATTTCAGCGACACGAAAACCTGCGAATTTGATTTCGTAGTGCTTCGCTCCGACGCCGATGTCGAGTTCTACACACCTTGGTATGCCTGCGCATTAGTGCATGAAGCGACTCATGGACGCCTAGAATCATGCGGCATTCCATATACGCCGGAGAATCGAACACGAATCGAAAGGCTTTGCGTAACAGAAGAGCAGCGTTTCGCGAAACGTCTGACACTACCGCCACGTGTTTCCGCGTGGCTACAAGAGCGACATGTATTCAACCCACGGCGATGGGAACGCAGTTGGAAGACCACGCCATGGAAAAAGTTCGTTCTAACGATGCGGCGCGTCGGGAAGCGTTCTCGCGAGCGTGACAGGAAACGATAGCAAGCAAGAGAAATCCGCTTTCATCCGCGTAATCCCACGTTACAAATGGATCGATGAGCGAGACGATTAAAAGCGAACGAGCGCCTGAACCGGTGGGCGCGTTTCCGCACGCAAAACGGGTCGACAATTTACTCTTTCTCTCCGGCATCGGTCCGCGCCTGCGCGGCAGTAAGGAAATTCCTGGCGTGACACTCGATTCAGTCGGCAACGTGGTGAGCTACGATATCGAAACGCAATGCCGCGCCGTGTTTGAAAATGTGCGCCTCGTTCTGGAAGACGCCGGCGCGACGTGGCAGGACATCGTCGACGTGACGGTCTTTCTGACGAACATGAAAAAAGATTTTCCAATCTACAATCGGCTCTACGCCGAATATTTCGCCGGACCTGGCAAGCCAAACCCAACCCGCACAACGATTGAGGTGGGCGCGTTGCCCACGCCGATCGCGATCGAACTCAAGGTGATCGCGGCGATCGGATAGAGAGCCGCTCTGCCTCCTGTCATTCCGAGCGCTCGCCGCGCCGAAGTAGAACGAAGACGGGAAGTCGAGGAATCTCTCGCTAATCTCTTTTAAGTTCGATGTTGGACGTTGGGCGTTCGGCGTTGGACGTTCGTTTCGATCACGAGCATGAGCAGGAGCATGAATAAACCATTTCGTATCATTTCCGCTGACCACACTGGCATCACGGTCGAGAATCTTGAGCGCTCGCTCGCGTTCTGGCGAGGCGTTCTAGGGTTCGAGCTTTCACATACGGCGCATCAAACTGGCGAGATGACCACAGAAATCACCGGAGTTACCGGAGCGGAGATCAAGCTTGCTGTGCTAAAGACACCCGGCGGTCATAAAATCGAACTGCTAGAGTATCTCGCGCCGCCGGATCGGAAACATGCAGACGTTCGTCCCTGCGATATCGGACACGTTCACGTTGCTCTGCTCGTTGATGATCTTGATGCGATCCTAGAAAAAATCGCAGGATCTGGTTGGAAAGCCGCGGGCAAACCACAAACTCTCAAAACGGGACCGAACGCCGGGAAGCGCGTCGTCTATGTGCGCGATCCGGATGGCACGACGATTGAATTCATGCAGCAGCCACGTGAGAGCAGTTGATGTCGTTAGTTGAGTGTTGAGAGCAATGCTCAGGGCTGGGCGCCCGAATAGGTCGGAATCGCACCGCGCCCGACATTCTTGTAAACGACGCCGCCTTTCATGACGAAAGTGACACGGCGCACGGCAGCAATGTCTTTGATAGGATCGCCGTCGAGCGCGATGATGTCGGCTTCGTAGCCGGGCGCGATGGAGCCAATACGCTCGCCCATCCGCATCGCTTCGGCGGCGAGCGAGTTCGCGGAAATCATCGCGCTCGACGGATCGACTCCCGCATCGCGCACGCGATCAATCAGCTCCTCGGCGTTGCGACCGTGCGAGCCGGCGAGCGCGTCCGTGCCGAAGACGACTTTGAGCCCCGGAATCTTGACCGCGCGGCGGACGATATCGTGATCGAGCGACAAAGCCCGCTCCATCGCAGCGAAACCTTCCTCGGTGTAGCCGGACGTGCCGAGAAAGCGCTTTTTATTGGCAATGTAATTCTCGATCACGAGTCCGGCCTGCGGATCGAAATATGTCCCGTGCTCGGCCAAAATTTTGAGATCTTCATCGGTCGCCATGGTGCCGTGCTCGACCTCAGTGCAACCGGCAAATGCGGCGGCGCGCACGGCGTCCTTGTAGGCGTGCACGAGCGTGCGCAACCCCTGTTTATTCGCCTCGTCGCAAGCGGCGTTGAGTTGATCTTGTGAGAGCGTCATGCCCCCACCCTGGCGGATGGATGCAGAGGCGAAGATTTTGATGAGGTCTGCGCCCGCCTGTTTCTGCTTGCGCACGAACGCGCGAATCTCATCCAGTGTGCCCGTTTTTTCGCCCTTGCCTTCGAGCGACTCGATGGCTGTGAGGATGCGCGGACCCGGCAACGCGCCTTTCGCGATTGCGTCGCGCAGCGGGACGTCGGTGGGCGAGCCGACGCTCTGCACAGTAGTAAAGCCCGCCATCAGCGTCAGCCAGGCGTTGGACGCCGACTGGTACGCGGCGAACTGCGTTGTCCCATCAGCACCGGCGTTCTTGCCGTTCTCGCCGAAGCTCCAGGTGATGTGAACGTGCGAGTCGATCCAACCGGGCAGGACTGTGAAGCTGCGCAAATCGTAATCGACAGGCGAGGCCTTCGGGTCGAGCGCCGCGATCTTCGACCCTTCGACAACGATGCGCGTGTCGTGTAAAACTTGGCCGCGCCCGTCGAGCAGCATGCTCGCGCCAATGACGATGCGCTTCTTTGGTATCTCGTCCGTTCCAGGATTGGTTTGCGCGGTCGCACAGACGGCGAACATGATCAACAGGCAGAGTGGGATTGCGTGTTGTCCGCGTTGATGGCCGAATCGCGTTGCGCGGGCCATTGTTGGACGCGCGGCGAAAATCGCCATAGTTGAACACGATGTTTTCTGCAGATGAAACATTTGCACGCGAAATGGACACGCAGGATCCGCTGCGCGATTTCCGCGAACAATTCTACCTTCCAGTCGGCAAGGACGGCAAGCCGCTGATTTATTTTGCCGGAAATTCATTGGGTCTGATGCCGAAAGCAGCGAGGCAAGTGGTCGAGGAGGAACTCGACAATTGGGCGAAGCTTGGCGTCGATGCCCACCATGCAGCGGGAACGCCGTGGTATTCGTATCACGAGGCGTTGCGGGAGCCGACAGCGCGGCTCGTTGGCGCAAAGCCGACCGAAGTCGTCTGCATGAACAGCCTCACAGTGAATCTTCACCTGATGATGGCCACGTTTTATCGACCAACGAAATCGCGCTTCAAGATCCTGATGGAAGAACCGGCTTTTCCTTCCGACACCTACGCGATAAAAACGCAGATCGTGCACCATGGGCTCGATGCGAAGGATGCGCTGATTCTCGCGCGACCGCGCAAAGGTGAGTTCACTATTCGAACCGAAGACATTCTCGATCTCATCAAGAAGCACGCCGACCAACTGGCGGTAGTGATGTTTGGTGGCGTGAACTTTTTCACAGGTCAACTGTTCGACGTCAAAAAAATCATAGCCGCAGCGAGGGAGCACGGCATTATCGTCGGCTTCGATCTCGCCCACGCGATCGGCAACGTGCCGTTGAAGTTGCACGATTGGAACGCCGATTTCGCGGTCTGGTGTTCCTACAAATATCTCAACGCCGGCCCCGGCGCAGTCGCTGGCGCGTTCGTGCATGAACGTCACGCAACCAACACCAAGTTGCCGCGACTCGCCGGCTGGTTTGGTAACGATCCCAACACGCGGTTCCGATTGCATCTCGAGCCGGAGTTCATTCCTGTTCCGTCGGCCGACGGATGGCAGATTAGCAATCCGCCAATTTTCGCGATGGCCCCGCTTCTCGCGTCACTCGCAATGTTCGATGAAGCCGGCGGAATGGAACCGCTCCGCGCAAAATCCTTCAAGCTCACCGGCTATTTTGAGTTTCTGATCGACCAAATCGGTTCAAAGAGGTTCTCGCTCATCACTCCGGCGGACCCGAATGCGCGCGGCGCGCAATTATCGATCCAAGCGCACGAGCATCCAAAGCAGTTACACGAAGAGCTAATCGCCGCAGGTGTAAAATGTGATTTCCGCGAACCGAACGTTATTCGCGCCGCGCCCACGCCGCTCTACAACACCTTTCACGAGGTCTGGCGCTTCGCGAAGATTCTCGCCGAGTGACCATAAAGCACCTTGCTCTATGACCGTATGTTTAAGAAATACGCCTCGACAAAGCGAGCCGACTATATCGTCAGAAATGTCTGTGATTTTGGTATAACTTACGCTTAATCTTTACCAACTTTGCTAACATGATTCGAACGGTTATTTTCATCATGACATTCAGCCTTTGCGTAAGCGCGGTTTGGGCGAGAGACGAGAGATCAATCAAGAAGTTGCAGGACGCGCTCGTGGCGCTCGCGCCTGATGTGGACCTAGGCGAAGCCGAGCTGCTCTCGGTAACGGCGCACACCGCCTCGCGCAGCCTTGCGCGCGAATATGGCCTCGTCTGGTCACCGATATTTCAGAACTTCCTGATCCACATGGGCAAGCGACAACGTGGCTATTGCGGCCATTATGCGCGTGATATCGGCGAACGCCTGAAAGAGCTCAAGCTCAAGACGCTGGTGCTTCACTGGGGTGCTGCTTTTGCGGGAACCGAAGACGAGAGCAATTGCCTGGTAGTCACCGCACCCAACCAGCCTTTCCAGGACGGCATCGTCATCGATGGCTGGCGCAAGGGCGGCCGATTATTCTGGTGCGCACTCAAAAAGGACTCTGAGTACGACTTAGCACAGGGTGCAGGGTCGAGAAGGACACGGGCGACCGAATTATTTCGAGCGCAACGTCCAGAACGTCAACCCGGCTATTACGGGATCACGGCATGGAAAGAAGATTCGCTCTACACCGCCTGGCTGCATGACTACGAACGCTCTTGGGAATGGCACCCTATCGCACGGTGATTTTGCAATAGGCCAGCGCATGTTGCTGTAACCTTATCTTCAAGAAATGCGCCTCGGCAGAGTGAACCAACTATATCATCAGAAACATCTGTGATTTTAGTATAATTCACGCTTAATCTTCACCAATTTTAGATCGATCAAGAAGTTGCGTGACGCGCTGGTGGCGCTCGCGACTGATGTGGACCCGGGCGAAGCCGAGCTGCTCTCGGTAACGGCGCACACCGCCTCGCGCAGTCTTGCGCGCGAATATGGCCTCGTCTGGTGCCCTGCGTTTCAGAACGTACTGATCCACATGGGCAAGCGCCAACGCGGCTATTGCGGCCATTATACGCGTGATATCGGCGAACGCCTGAAAGCGCTCAAGCTCAAGACGCTGGTGCTTCACTGGGGTGCTGCTTACGCGGGAACTTTGGACGAGAACAATGGTCTAGTAGTCACCGCACGCAACCAGCCTTTCGAGAACGGCATCGTCCTCGATGGCTGGCGCAAGGCCGGCCGGTTATTCTGGTGTCCACTCAAAGAGGACTCTCAGTACGATTCAGGACAGGGGGCCCGGTGGAGGGCAAGTCACCACGGCTATTACGGGGTCACGGCATGGAAAGAAGACCCGCTCTACACCGCTTGGTTGCACGACTACAAACAAGGTTGGGAATGGC
>QHOV01000216.1 GCA_003218885.1 Verrucomicrobiota bacterium
CGACTACCCCGGCAACTTTGGCTACAACCATGATGCGTTCGTCTTCACGCTCAACATGTTTCCGCCCTCTGGAAGCGGTCACACCCAGATCGTTTCCATCAACAGCAGCGATCTGGTCAACGGTGTCGCCCAGACGCAGCTTCACGTTTACAAGAAGGACTTTGACACTTTCAGCATGCGGCCGACGACCATGCACGATTCGGTGGCCGGCGACCCGATGTGGTTCGTCGCCGAAAGCGGCGACAACGCCCACATTCTGGTCGTCAAAATGACCAACGTGCTGTCCAATAGCCCGGTGCTCATGAACACGAGCCTTTCCGTTACCCCCTACCTGACGGTTGCCAATCCTCTTAACCCCGACGGCACGGTCATTACCAGCACTATCGATTCGCGGATCCTGAAAGCCGCCGAGGCCAACAACACCATCGTGGCCACGCATACGGTGGGCGTGAGCACCACCCAGGACGCCGCGCAATGGTACAGGATCGATGTCAGCAGCGGGACGCCCGTGCTTGCCGACCAGGGCCGTGTCGCTGCGGGCAACAAGACCTACGTTGACTACCCGGCGATCGACATCAATGCCTATGGAAACATCGGCATGACTTTCATGCAGTCGGGGACCGATAGCTCGAACGATTTCATGTCAATGTGGGTCACGGCTCGCTCGCTTTCGGATGCTGCCGGCACGATGCAAACGCCGGTCGAGGTTCCGGCCGGCACCGGTCAGGCGACATATGCCGACTTCGGCCAACGCGCCGGCGACCTGAGCGGCATCAACGTGGACCAGTCCGACGGTACCTTCTGGGCGGCCAGCGAGTTTGCCAACACCGAAGCCACCGCCAACTGGGGCACCGCTATTGCCAACTTCACCTCCGCAAAGACCGATACTTGGAGCGGCGGTGGCAGCGATAGTAACTGGATGACAGCGGCCAACTGGGTCGGCAATGTGGCGCCGGTCGCCGGCGACAAGCTCGTCTTCCCGGCAGGTGCGGCTCAGCTGAGCACCGCCAACAACTTCCCTGCGGGTACCGGGTTCAACTCGGTGATCATTTCGGGTAACGGATACTCCTTTGCTGGCAACCGCGTGGTAACCGGCAGCATCGACGCCAGCGGGGCGACCGGGACAACTAATTTTCTTGTCGATCTTACGTTCACCGGAAATCGAACGATCACCGCTCCCGCTGCCGCCGGCAACCAGCTGGACCTCGGCAACATTGACAACGGCGGGAACACGCTGACGGTCACAGGCGGGCTCGGCACCGTTCTCGTCGAGGGAGGTATCAGCGGCGCCGGTGGCTTGACGATGAGCGCGACCGGAGATCTTGTCCTTCAGAACAACAATACCTTCGGCGGCTACATCGGGCCGACACCATCGCTTCGTTGAGCGGCTCGGGGAACGTAACTCTTGGCAGCGGCACGCTGACGGTCCATGTGGTACGGTTCCCGGGCACCACTTACAGTGGCGTTATCAGCGGGACCGGCGGCTTGAACGTCATTGGCTCCGGAGCCAACTTCGGCTACCTCTATCTGAATGGCAACAATTCCTACACCGGCACGACCACGGTCTCTGGCGCCACGCTCGGGGGCACCGGCAGCATCGCGGGGCCGGTCACTGTCGATTCTAGCTCAGCCATGTCCGTTCTGGCACCGGGTCTTCCGACGTCTCCCTTTGTGGGCATTCTGAACACCGGTGCCGTAAGCTTCGTGGGTGGAGCCACATTTTCGGCGAGCATGCGCGGCCCGAACCCAGGAAGCGGCTACACTCAGCTCAATGTGACCGGCTCTGTCAACCTGACCAATGCTAATCTGGTGACGCAGCTGGCCAGTTCACCCGCTCCGGTGCTAGGCCAGGTTTACACCATCATTAACGCAACAGGTCCGGTCAGCGGTACGTTCATTGGTTATCCCGAAGGAACGCTCATCAACTTCGGCTTTGCGACCTTGGCCATCTCGTTGTGTGCTCGTCGCAATTCCGCCTATAATAAGCTGGCATTTATGTGGTCCCGAAAATCAGGGGCGCGGGGCGGCTACCACCGCGACAACAAGGAATCGGCCACGCTTCGGACGATTGGCTTGTAAACTTATTCTCAATGATAAAGGCACGAACTGGACTAACCCCGTGGCGTCCTGGATGAGTGGCATGGGGAAAAGGAGAAAGAAATGACTAATTGGAACGTTTGGAAGCAGGCATTTGATCAAGTTAAACTTCGTGAAGAGGGGGATGACATCGAGATTGATGGATGCAGACGATTCGATCTAGACGTCAAGTTTCCGAATTACGAAATTTTTTGGCGGCTCCACGTCGTTCCGGCCACCAACCGCCCCGGGAATAATCTTCGTTTCCGTGAATTTATCGATTTCGTCGTCGTGAAAATGGGGATGACTAGTCACGGCATTTTTTGTGATCTCGTCACGGCCCAGGAGTATCTGGTTCGTGTGCGGAAAGACGATTATGGAAATCGGTATCAGAACTGCCTACAGTCGTTGAGGGCAGGCGGCGACGCCATGCAGAAGTTTGACGATCTGCAGCGGAATATCATCCAAGATCTTCTCGCCAAACGACTCGGGCGGTCGATCATTGTCTGGACTAAAACGCAATGGCAATGCAACTGGAAAAATCAGTACGACAAGCTAGCAGCCTATCGAAACTACCTCACCCACACCAATTCGCCCCAGGTCATGCTGGTCGGCCAGGCCAACGGAGAAGAGATTCCCTACGTGCCGCATGAAGACCACTTCAACAGTACTGCGGTCTCTCGTGGGACCAGCAGAAGCAAAGGTATCAGACAAATCCCTCCGAGTGGGATACTTTCAAAGCCGTCTGCGAGCGGACGAATGACGCAACTGTCACCTGGCTCAACGACGTCTACGCTGAGGTTTTGAAGAGTCTCGAGCCCCTCCTCATCCAAGAGGATTACCACGACCTTTGGGAGTGGGATACAGCAAAATACGGCAGGCAAGACAGGCGGAAATCTTCAGTTCCTCCAAATTCCCAGGGAGCGATCCCAACGGCGATTTCTGCGTCGAAGAATCCTCCCAGTTCCCCAGCGGGCACGTACAGCATCAGTGCACGTAGCGGTTGATCCAGACGGAAGCCACTCACCTCTCACTCTTTTTCTTCAAGGGCGGGGCGCATCATGACAGCGCGGCGTATCCGATTGAC
>QHOV01000211.1 GCA_003218885.1 Verrucomicrobiota bacterium
TGCCGATGATTCCTCCGGCTGAAAAGGACAGGCAAGACTGCCTGTCCCACTGCTAGAAACTCAACGCGTGGAGATAGTCGTAGCTGACCTTGATGTCGTCGAACGCTGATTTGGGATAGTCGTTTTCCACGAAATAGTGCTGGATGCCGGCTTTCTCGGAGTGCGCGAAGAGATTTTTCCAGTCGATGGAGCCCTGGCCAACATCGGCCATGCGTCCGCCGAATTTAACGGACTGGCCCATCGCTCCTTGGTATTCGCTCGGCGAAGAGGCATCCTTCACCCAGTCTTTTACGTGAACGAGCGGGAAACGGCCGGGATATTTGTCGAAATAGGCGAGAGGATCCTTGCCGGCGACGCTGATCCAGCAGAGATCCATTTCCATGGCGACGAGTTTGGGATCCGTTTCGGCGAGAAGGAAATCGTACGGGAGCTTGCCGCCGAGGGATTCGGCGGGATCGAATTCGAAGGAGTGATTGTGATAGCCGAACTGGATGCCCGCTTTCTTGCTGGCTTCGCCGGCTTTATTAAATAGATCGGCGGCGCGTTTCCATCCGGCGGGCTCAGCGCGTTGCTTTTCGTCGATCCACGGACAAATGATGTAGCTGTGGCCGACGATCTTGGCGGCCTCGAGAGTTTCCGGCCACTTTTTTTCGACGACGTCGTAGCCAACGTGGCAGGAAGGTGAAGCCAGGCCATTCTTGTCGAGAATCGTGCGGACGTCTTTCGGAGAATGGTCAAAGTAACCGGCGAATTCGACTTCCTTGTAACCAGTGGCGGCGACTTTGGCGATGGTCCCCGCGAAGTCAGTCTTCATGGCGTCGCGGACGGTGTAGAGCTGAAGGCCGACGCGGTCGATCGAATGTACGGCCGGGAAGCGGCCGGCTAGATGTGCGGTGTCCGCGGCCCAGACTGGCTTGGCGGCGGCTGCGAAAGATGCTGCGATGGAAGTGCCGATAAATGTTCGTCGATTCATGGGCGGCATTTTACTCCATTCGAAAGGAAAGGGAACAGGGATTCGATGAAAAAAGGGCGGTCCGACCAGTCGGGCCGCCCCTTTTGGTTGAGGCTGAGTTAGAAATAAAACCGCAGACCGAGTTGCATCCGGCGCCCATCGTGAGTGTTGGTCAAGTGCAGGAAGCTACTCGGGCCAAGGTCTCCGTTGACCTGATTGAACTGGGTGTGATTGAAGAGGTTAAAGTTTTCCCAGCGGAAGTCGAATCCAGTCTTCTCGTTAATCGGGAACTTCTTGAAGAGGCCGAAGTCGAAGTTGAGCCGTCCAGGCAATGTCAGGGTGTTGCGCCCGACAGTGCCGAACGTTAGGCCAGTGGGGATGGCGAAAGCCGCTGGGTTGTACGCAAGCGGTCCGCGCTCGGTTGGATCCTGATTTGCGGAAAACCCGGAACGTGGGTTTCCCACTAGATCAGGCCGGGAGCCAGTCCCTGTGCCATTGCCCACACCCGCGTTATCGCCGAAAGCATTCAAGCCATTGGTCGTTACGCTGAAGGGATTCCCACTCTGGGCAACCGTGATGCCTGAGATTTGCCAGCCACCCAGGAGAGCATGGGAGAACCCAGTGCCCTTGAAAAACGGGAGGCCGTAGACGTAGCTGATAGCGAGGTTATGCCGCATGTCGAAATTCGAACTGGCCCGATTGGCGGCAAAGTCGTAGGCATTGACGAACGCGGTGTCGCTGCGGTCGGAGGAATCGTCTATCGAGTGGCTATAAGTGTAGGCCATGCTCAACGTGAGGTCCCCGACGGTGCGCTGTACTCCTGCCTGCAGGGAATGATAGATGGAATTCGCGGCATCCCTAAGAGTGTTGATGTTGTTGAAGCCAGGGAATGCGGTACGAACCGAAGCAGTACTGATAACAGTGCCGCAAGCAACCGCAAGATTGCGAGCCACCTGGCCGGAAACGGGTGCGCCATTTACCGAGCCCCCCACGAGGTTGCCGGAGGGGTCAGGGGAAGGACAGACGGTGTTAGCAGGCAGACCCGTGCCGTTTGGGTCTGAAGCTGTGATGATCGGTTCGCCCTTCGTGTAAGGATTCGCCGACGCAGGCACTGGCAGAAGCTGGTTGGCGTTGCTAAGCAGGGTCAGATGCGTACCTTTGCTTCCGACGTACGCGGTAGACAGCACAAAGTGGTAGGGTAGTTCTTTCTGGACGCTCAAGTTCCACTGTTGAACGTAAGGCCAAACGGCCTTGTTCGGAATGGAAACGACCGTAAGGGGAAAGAATGGAATTGCTCCGCCATTTGCACCGATGCATGCGTAGCCGCCATTCGGCCCGGCGGTGCATCCGTTAAGTCCCACAGCGACGTTGGACTGGGTCGCGGAAAGAACGAGGGGCGGGGAGCCTTCAAGGGATTCGGTGTTGCCTTCGTTGCCGTTGGTATGTTCGTAGAAGATACCGTACCCGCCGCGGATGGCCATCTTGCTGTCACCCTTGGGATCAAACGCGAATCCAATCCGTGGTGCTGGATTGAAGAGATGGCCTTTCAGGCAGCCAGCGTTGGAGGAGGATCCAACGCTAACGGTGGGGAAATTCGACCCTGGCACGAGAGGAAGTGTTCCTCCCTTTCCTCCGCACTGCACGAAGCCGTTTAGCGGATTGGCAGTGTTCCCGGCGTTCTGCTGGAGAGAGCCATCATTGAGATTGAAGACGGGCGAGTTGGCCGGGTTGAAAGCGGTAGGGTCAAAGTTGAAGGCCTGCCGGTAGCGCTCGCGATAAGTTCCATACAAGCTGACGCGCAAGCCAAGATTCAGGGTGAGACGTTTGTTGATGCGCCAGTCGTCTTGGAAGTAAGGCTCCACGATTCTGTACCGGTCGTAGTACTGCTTTTCCGCGGTCCATTGCTGGTAGCTCGCGACGTTTCCCAGCAGGAGATCTGCGAAGGCGTTGCCCGTTGTGACATTCGCGTCGCCGGTGTCAAAAGTCAGAATGCCCTGGACGTTGGGAGAGTTGGCCTCGTTCTTCTGCGCAAATACGATGTATGCGCCGAATTGGAACGTGTGCGTACCGCGAATTTTGGTCATGTTGTCACGGTACGTGTACGTTGGGTTGGCGTTATGCCACGGAAAGTAACCGCTATCCTGGCCGAAGCCTCCGCCATAGGCCGCGTTGCCACTTAGGTCGATTGCTGGAAGCTTTCCGCCGAAGCCATTGTTGAATATCGCGCCCATCGCGAAGCCGGCGGGTAGCGCCACCGGCCCGCCTGTAGTGAGAAAAATGTGGTCGCCCGTATAGCTGGCAACGAATTCATTGAGAAGCGTGGGCGAAATATTGGCGTTCAGACGAGCCACGAAGCTCGACCCCGGACCAACGAAGTTTGTCGTGACGTTCTGAAAGTTGGTGGTTCCATTGCCCCACAACGGGCTCGGC
>QHOV01000212.1 GCA_003218885.1 Verrucomicrobiota bacterium
TGATCGCCTTATCCTCGACCGTTTTCCACGTCCGGGCCAGGGCGAAGACAAAACCCCACCGCCGTGCGGCATCCTTCGCGTTGCGCTGTTGGACCATCTTGATATTAGACATTATCGGAGATAGTGTATAATCCTTGCATGCTAACTTACACTACTTTGCAAGACAGACCACGAGATTTTCTCGCCGCGACTGGACTGACCCACGAGGAGTTTCTGCGTGTGTTGCCGGCGTTTGTCGCGGCTTCTACCGCTTGTTATCCGCTGGACCAAACCTGGCACGGCAAAGTACGCCAACGGAAGTTGGGCGGCGGCGCCAAAGGCCGCTTGGCCCAGGTGGAAGACAAATTGCTTTTTATCCTCGTCTATCAGAAGACCAACCCCCTGCAAACCATGCACGGCTTGCACTTTGGGCTGAGTCAACCCCAGACGAACTACTGGATCCATCGCTTGCTCCCCGTCTTGCGACGGGCCTTAGTCGCGCTTGACATGGCCCCGGAGCGGGACGCCAGCCGGGTGGCCACCAGTCCGCTCATGCTGGAGGGCGCCCCCGCGGGGGCTCTCGATGGGACCGAGCGGCGCCGCCAACGCCCGACGGATGCCGCGCAACAAACCGCCCATGACAGTGGGAAGAAGAAAGCCCATACGGATAAGAACGTGCTTCTGATCAATGAGTACACGAGCAAAGTGGTCTATCTGAGCCCCACAGTGGCCGGCAAAACGCATGACAAGAAAGCGGCGGACGAGGCCGACCTCGTCTATCCGGTCAACAGCACCCTTGATAAGGACACGGGTTTTCAGGGCTATGAGCCAGCTGGGATCCTGACCCAACAGCCCAAAAAAAGCCTCGCGGGCAAGAGTTGAGCGTTGGAGACAAGTTCCTCAATCATCTGATCTCCAGTGTCCGCATCATCGTCGAACACGTGATTGCCGGTGTGAAACGGTGTCGGATTGTCAAAGATGTCTTGCGGCTGACTACCGCCGGTAGTTCGGATATGGTCATGGAGATTGCCTGCGGCTTGCATAATCTCCGCGTCAGTTGCCGGCATCCGCTCCCGCCATTCGATGTGCGGAGTTTGCTCAACTCTAGTTAAATCCGATAATGTCTAGTGTACACGATACTGTCGGCGAACTCTCATTTTGGTTCTTAATAGGCCAACACAAGGTTCTAAAAGGCAGTGATCAGGATAACTGTTTTTGACGGAGGGTGGTGATGGAAGCGTGCGCCTTTGGCATGGGTTTAACGAGAGGTTTTTTCTATAGCTTTACTACGTAAAATATTTCTGTAGTAAAAAATATATACAGAACATTCCCTCAGCTGCGGGGGTACCCCTGGGAAGCGGGCTCTGGCATAATACGGCCCCCGATATCGCTGGCGCCTTCACCCACTCAGCAGAAGGACGTCCCTCATGTCGCTGCGCCCTTATCCCGTGGAGCCTGTGCCTGAGGAGACCGCCCAGGTCGCCCAGGCCGCCTTTCCTCATGGCAATCTGTATGTAACCCTGCGCGATACGCTCGGTACCATCTTCTCCGATGCGGACTTTGCAGCGCTCTTCCCCCCGTGTGGACAACCTGCCTTGTCGCCGTGGCGGCTGGCGCTCGTAACCATTATGCAGTTTCGCGAGACGCTGGCCGATCGCCAAGCCGCCGACGCCGTCCGGGCCCGCATTGACTGGAAGTATCTCCTTGGGTTGGCGTTGAGAGACCCCGGCTTTCATTTCTCCGCGCTCAGCGCGTTTCGTGACCGCCTCTTGGCCGGGGAGGCCGAAGAACTGCTGCTGGAGAAACTGCTGCGTCACTGTCAGGCGTTTGGCATCCTCACAGCGCACGGACAGCAACGGACGGATGCGAAAGGATCGCCCCATCTCCCTGGTACGAGCGCTATGGGAAACGGATTGAGGACATGCGTTTGCCGCAGGTCGACGCCGAGCGCGAGACCTACGCGCAACAGGTGGGTGCCGATGGCTTCGCTTTACTCGACGCCCTTGAGGCGCCTGCGGTGCCTCCGGAGCTGCGCCAGCGCTCGCGGGTGGTGACGCTGCGTCAGTTGTGGCAGCAGCACTTTGAGCGCTGGCCCCCCGCTCTGCTGTCCTCTGACGGGCCCCGCACGGGCCCCGTACGGGTGAAGCCCGACCGGGAATTGCCACACGCGGCTGACAACCTCGAATCGCCCTATGATCTCGACGCGCGCTACCGCCGCAAACGGGGCGGTTTCGTGTGGACGGGGTATATGGTCCACGTCTCCGAGACCTGTGGGAGCGAGGAAGCCCACCTGCTCACGCATGTCCACACGACGCCGGCGACGGTCCACGAGGCACAGTGCACGGAGCCCATCCATCAGGCACTCGTCGACAAAGACCTCGCTCCCAAGGAGCACTTGGTCGATGCCGCCTACGTGGATGCGGCCTTGCTCGTCAGCAGCCGTCAGGACCACGGCATTGACGTGATAGGGCCCACACGGCCGAATGTCAGTTGGCAGACGCAGGTAGAAGGCGCCTATAGTATGGAGCAGTTTACAATTGACTGGGAGCACGAGCAGGTGATCTGTCCCCAGGGGAAAGTCTCGAGCACCTGGACGCCGCAAGTCGATAGCCACGGTAACACCAAGATCTCCGTGAAATTTCGGCGACGGGATTGCAATGCCTGTCCCGAGCGGACGCGCTGTACCCGGGCCAAAACGATGCCACGCCATCTCTCTTTACACCCCTGTACCCAGTATGAGGCCTTGGAGGCGGCGCGGGCACGGTTCAGCTCCGAGACTGGGCAAGATCTCTACAAGCGGCGCGCGGGGATTGAAGGGACGCTGTCGCAGGGTGTGCGGACCTTTGGGCTCCGCCGCACGCGCTATCGGGGGTTGCCGAAAACGCACTTACAGCATGTCGCCATTGCCGCGGCAATCAATGTCGAGCGGATCGTGGCGTGGTTCGACGAACGACCTCGGGCCACGACCCGCACCTCACGCTTTGCGGCGCTCGCTCCGGATCACGCCCGCGGACCCAGCTAAGCAGCTCTCAGAGGTCCTCGCTGGCTCTACGTAGGGTACCCTGTCATGGATAGCCCTTTTTC
>QHOV01000156.1 GCA_003218885.1 Verrucomicrobiota bacterium
TCTCTTGGACGGCGAACGGACCGCCGGAAAACTCACGATGTGGACGGAGATCACGCCGCCCGGCGGTGGGCCGCCGCCACATCATCACGTGAATGAGGATGAAGCATTTCACGTCCTCGAAGGAAGAGTTGCATTTCTTTCGGCTGGAGAATGGCACGAAGTCGGCCCCGGCGGCGCAACTTACATGCCGCGCGGCGTCGTTCACACATTCAAGAATGTCGGCGATCAGCCGTCTCGCATGCTGATTAGCACGACGCCGTCAGGATTCGAGACGTTCTTGGCGCGCTGCGCTGAGGAATTCGCTAAAGCTGGCGGGCCGGACATGTCACGGATCGTGCAGATCGGCGCTGAGCACGGAATTCATTTTGTGCAGGAATAATCGCGCCGTGCTGATACCGCCGGCGCGAGTTAATAAGCGCCATCTGCTGTAGCCACGGCCCCTGTGGGCCGTCGCTGTAGTTTGAAGCCAGTGGCGAGGCGGACCGGACACAGGCCGGTGGTCACAACATCATGAATCGCGGCTAAACCAATTTCGCTTCGAGATTGATCTGGGTGCCGGCGAGAGCGACCGAGACTGGACAAGTCTTTTTTGTGAGCTCGGCCTGGTCCTTGAATTTGGTTTCGTTGATTCCGGGAACATCGGCCTCCGTTTTCAAATCGATGGACGTGATTTTGAATCCGCCATCGGCAGGCTCCAGTTTGACTGTCGCCGTGGTACTGACGCGTTTGGCGGGATGACCTGCCTTTTCGAGATTAAACGCCAGCGCCATCGAGAAGCAGCCGGCCTCAGCGGCGCCGATGAGTTCCTCGGGATTCGTGCCTTTGCCGCTCTCGAATCGCGATAAAAATGAGTAAGGACCTTCGAATGCGCCGCTCCCGAGTTTCATGGTTCCCTTGCCTTCCTTCAGTGTGCCTTCCCAGACAGCCGCTCCAGTTCGTGTTGCCATTGTTTTGCCTCCTTTGATTGTTGCTGATTACGGTTCGCGCCAGCGGTGAATATACGCAATCTGTTTTCTGTTTAACCGAAACAAGCCAATCATGCAGCTTCCGGCGTGGCGATATCGCCGAGCAGTGCGCTTCGATCCCTCTTCATTTGCGCATCCGCTACAGCGCGTTGTTTGCGAGCAAGCCAAAGACTAAGCACGCACCAACCAGCGGTGACCGGCACTGCAATCCAGCTGATGGCGTTAAGACTCAGTCCAAGCCCGTTCGGTCCGAGTCCACCGTACGACCACGCGCCTAACTGGTCGCCCACACGATAACCGAGCGTATCGGTGACGCTTTTCACCTTGTATTTGTCCTCACGTTTCAAGACCGTGAAAAGAATCTCCCGTGACGGCCGCATCAACGCGTAAGCGGCGGCGCGACGCGTTACCTGGAAAAACGCCAGCATCGTCAGGCTCGGCGCAATCGCCATTGCAGCGAAACCGAGCATGCTGACAAACGGCAGCGCCGTGAGCGTGAAGGCAACGCCGAACCACTTTAGAAGACGGCCGGTGAGAAAGATTTGGATGGCGAGCGTGATGACGTTTACCCAGATCTCCAGATTCGAGAGGAACACTGTTCGATCGGCACTCGTCTTTAGCGCTTCACCAGCGAGACTGGTCTGCTGAAAATACGCCCACGTTGACGTGGCGGTATAAAGCATGATGGCGGCGGCCAGGCCGAATAAATAAGGCGAGCGAGCGATGTGCGTGATACCCGACCAAACAGTCCCGCCGATTGGTTGTTCTCGAGCAGGCACAATTCGGTTTCCTTCTGTGAAGCTGTTGGGAAAAAAGCGCACAAGAACGCAGACGATCGCAAACAGCGTTGCTGAAATGGCGACAAGGTTTGCCGGCCCCATTCCGCGAATAAGATTCTTCGTGATGTAAGCGCCGACGATTGCGCCAAGCGTTCCTCCGACCGCTATGAAAGCGTAGAGTCGTTTGCCTTGTTCGACAGTGAAAAGGTCGGTCATGAACGCCCAGAAAATCGCGGTGTTGAACAAATTGAAAACGCTGACCCAGACGTAAAACGCGCGACCAGTCCACACTTGCTGCGCCGGTGAACCGGTTCGCATCAGCATGAAAAAGAGCGCGAGAACCAAAATAAAAAATGCGTAAGCGAACGGGATAAACTTTCGCCGCTCCATTCGTGCGACGATGGCGGCGAAGATGGTGTTGGCGATCAACATGACTACCAGCGTGGCCGTGAACATCCATGGCAATGTTTCGAGTCGATTGCTCGCCGCGATGGCGTCGCGAATGGGTTTCACGATGTAGTAGGCGGTCAGGATGATGAAGTGAAATGCGAAGCCGAGCCAGAGCGCCCGGATTTCGTTTGCTTTTACGTCGACGATCTTTGAGAAAACCTCTTTCACGCGCGTTTGTGCCAGGCGGTGAGAACTTCAGCTTCGCGTTCGGCTATGATTCCAGCGCGCAATTTCGATTGTCGATCCGGCGGCTGGGACTTGAACCAGGCGAGCGTGTCGCGCGCAGTTTCTGCAAGCGGCCGGAATGTCAGCCCTTTGCTCAGCGCGCAATCGATTTTTGCGCGAGCCAGTCCGCTCTCTTTCCCAGTCCAGACGGGCATATCGGACCACGGCTGCACTTTTTGCTGTGTAAGAAAATCTTCTGTTGCCCATGTGAATGTCGCGTTCGATTTCAGTGCGGCTTTCGTTTCATCAAGCATTCCGCCGATGCCTAGTGGCTTCGCCGGGCCAGTTGCGTTGTAAATTCCGGTCTCGCGGTTCTCGACCATGCGGATCGTCCATTCGGCGAGGTCGCGGGCATCAACGAATTGCACTGGGTCCTGAGGTGAACCCGGCGCGAGAACTTCGCCGCCGCGATCGATCCGCACCGGCCAGTAGGTGAAGCGATCGGTCTCGTCGCGCGGACCGACGATGAGCCCCGGGCGAATGGTCAGCGTTTTTTCGGGAAACCATTTCTCAGCTTCTCGTTCGGAGAGCGCTTTGAGCGGACCGTAGGTTTTGTAACCGCCCGCCTTCATCGCCTCGAGCGTTTCCTTGTACGGGTCTGCTCCTTCGTATTTTTCTGTGGCCGCGGTCTCGTCCGGACCTGTCTTTACTTCGCCGTAAACGGAAATCGTCGAGATAAAGACGTAGCGCCCGACGTTGCCTTTGAGAATCTGCGCCGCGCCGCGCACCCACGCGGGAAGCGTCGTCGGGTTGTCGATAGCGACGTCCCATTGTCGATTTTGCAGCGCGTCCAACTCGCCGTTTCGATCGCCAATGAGTTGTTCGACTTCATTCGGCAATTCGCCTGGATGCGTTTTGCCGCGGTTGAACGTCGTGACCTTGTGTCCGCGACTAAGCGCGTAGCGAACCTGGTATGGTCCAGTGAACCCTGTGCCGCCAAGAACGAGAATGCGAAGAGGTTTCATGGATTTCTCTGCGAACAGCGTGGTCGATCTCGTTCCGAAGGCAAGTGCGCCGCCAGTGGCAGCGGAAAGTTTGATGAACTGACGGCGCGTCCTTTTCATGTAGCCGCTAACCTTTCTTGTCATTCCTAGCGAAGTCTAGGAATCTGTCGTTGTTATCTGTCAGACAATTAGAGATGTCTCAACTCCGCTCGACATGACAATGGACAAGACGACCCGAATGACACGACGCGAAGCCACGCGCTTGATTGGGGCCAGCGCAGCTGGATTGCTCTGGCCGGTTAAGGCGTCGCGCGGGCAATCACGAGCCGAATCATCAGCAATGCTAATGCGCTCGATTCCATCATCAGGCGAAAAGTTGCCAGTGATCGGCCTTGGAACATGGAGCGTGTTTGACGTCGATCTTACGCCAGCGAACAGAACGCAACTGGCGGAAGTGCTCTCTCTGTTGGTTAAGCACGGCGGGCGCGTGGTCGATTCCTCGCCTATGTACGGCCGCGCCGAAGGCGTAGTGGGCGAGCTGGCCGCACAATTGCATTTGCTCGATTCGCTGTTTATCGCCACCAAGGTCTGGACAAGAGGCAAAGAAGCCGGGATCGCGATGATGCAGCGTTCCATGGCTCGCTGTCGGAAGATTGACCTGATGCAGGTCCACAATCTGGTCGATGTCGAAACGCATATGTCTTCACTCCGTGAGTGGAAAACAACGGGACGCATCCGCTACACGGGCATCACACATTCACAGGCGCATGGCTTTTACGAAGTCGAAAGAACCATGCGCAGCGAGAAACCCGATTTTGTCCAGATCAACTACTCGCTCATGGAGCCCGAGGCGGCCCAACGCATACTGCCGCTGGCCCAGGAGCTTCGCATGGCGGTCATTATTAATCGCCCATTTGGCGGTGGCGGTTTGTTTTTTTTCTGAAATGGATTGTGGCCCATCCGGCGGTCACCTGCGTCATACCCGCAACAAGCAAACCGCAGCACATGGAAGATAACCTGGCCGCTGGGCTAGGCCGGCTTCCCGACGCAAAGATGCGTCGGCGAATGCTGGAGTTGGTCTCGTCACTGTAGAGATGCGGGGCCCTTTGGGCATTCGGCGGATGTCAAATGGAAAATTTTACGTTTCTTGTAAAAAATCAGTTGCGAGCTTCGCCGATATGCTGGATAGAACGCGCTCTTTATGCGAAAACTTCTCGCTCTTACCTTTACCATTTTGGGATGCGCGGCGTTTTGTCCCCGTCCGGCCTCGGCGTTGGGGTTCTCGGCGCCGAATCCCAAGTTTGTTTACAATGATGCGTCCGGCAAAAAGCAGTCGGCGGAGGTCGTGGACAAATATTATCCAAAGAAAATTGTGCAACCGGTTGCCGGGGATTCGAAGATCGACCCAAAACTGCGCCGGGCGGCGACCATTGCCGAGGAACGCGCCCACCCGCACTCGCTTTCGAAGTGCTGGCATTTTGTCAAGGAAGCGCTCGTTGCTGCGGGCGTGGTGAAATCCCGGCCGCAGACACCTCTGGCGAAACAAGCCGGTCAAGAGCTCGTGAACAATTACGGGTTCAAAAAACTCCCTGTGTCCGATCCCTACAAGGCGCCAGTCGGCGCGGTGTTGGTCTATGACGCCAAGAGCGCGGCCGGTCACGTGGAGATCCGCACGGAGAACGGTTTCGCCAGCGATTTTCGCTCAAAGACACCGTCACGCCGCCCGCTGCTAGGCGTTTTCGCAAAGACCTAGGTCTCGCTGTCCACGCGCAGTCTCGGGTACGTCGGCAGATCCGATTTCCGGCTGGCAAATCTGCCAGTGGCGCGAGAATGTTTGCCGATGACTCGGCCAATACGCATCGCGATGTGGTCGGGTCCGCGAAACATCTCAACGGCGATGATGCGCGCCTGGGGCAACCGCAGCGACACAGTTGTTATCGATGAGCCGTTTTACGCCTTTTATCTAAAGGCGACCGGCAAACAGCATCCGGGTGCGGAAGAAGTGATCGCCGCAGGTGAAATCGATTGGCGAAAGGTCGTAGCGCAACTCACCGACCCAATCCCAAATGACAAGCGCATCTTTTTTCAGAAGCAGATGACGCATCATCTCCTCCCCGGGGTAGATCGGCAATGGCTGGATGCGGTCACGAATTGTTTTCTCATTCGCGATCCGCGCGATGTGATCGCCTCCTATATCAGGAAGCGGGAGAATCCGACATTGGAAGATCTCGGCTATGTGCAGCAGGCGGAGATTTTCGATTTCGTACAAACTCGCACGAAATCGCTACCGCCCGTTCTCGATGCCAGAGACGTGCTGGAAAATCCAGAGCGAATGTTGCGGCTGCTTTGCAAGTTAGTCGGTGTCGAATTTAGCGAGTCGATGCTGTCCTGGCCGCCCGGAGTGCGCGAGAGCGATGGAGTCTGGGCAAAATATTGGTATGGCGACGTGGCAAAGACGACTTCGTTTCGGCCGTATCGCTCCACAGATCAACAGGTGCCGGAGCGATTGCGCGAGATTTACGAACGTTGCTGCGATTGCTACGAGCGGTTATACGAGTGGCGGCTGCACTAAAACGGGGTCATCCCGAGCCGCGAAGACGGCGAGGGACCTCACAATGGCATCGAAGATTTACTTGCGTCCCTTCGCTATGCATCATCCAGCGTGCTTTCTTAACCCGATGAGAGGTTCCTCGCTGCGGTCGGAATGACAAACTGAAATGTTGCAAAAATTCGACGAGCGAAATCGCGATCTGATTGTGAACATCAACGGACAGTTGGTGCATCGCGACAAAGCCGGGATCAGCCCCTTTGATTCGGCAGTGCAGGGTGGTGACGCAGTATGGGAAGGGTTGCGTCTATACAACAGTCGCATTTTTAAGCTGCACGAACATCTCGACCGGCTGGAGCGTTCAGCCAGCGCCTTATCGTTCACCGAAATTCCGCCGCGTGAAAAAATCATCGAGGAGATCAAACGCACCCTTGCCGCAAATAAAATGCGCGACGACGTGCATATTCGCCTCACGCTTACACGCGGCCTAAAGATCACGTCGGGCATGGATCCCCGGCTGAATCAGAGCGGGCCGACGTTGATTGTACTCGCTGAGCACAAGCCGCCGGTTTATGCGAAAAGCGGCCTCGCCCTGATCACGAGCAAAATCCGGCGCCCGCCGCCCGAGGTTTTGGATGCGCGAATTCATCATGCGAACCTGTTGAATTCGATTCTGGCAAAGATCGAGGCAAACAATGCCGGTGCAGACGACGCACTCATGGTCGATACGCGCGGTTTTGTCGCCGAGACGAACGCCACGAACATCTTCATTGTGCGCAACTCCGATAAATCGCGAACAAGCGGTGATCTGGCGACCAGCCGTTGCGTGGCGTGTCCGGAAGGAGTTACCCGCGCGACGGTGATCGAGATTTGTGCTGCGGAAAAAATCCGTTGCATCGAAACCGACTTATCCATGGTCGATGTTTACAGCGCCCACGAAATCTTTTGCACAGGCACAATGGGCGAATTGGCGGCCGTCATAAGGATCGATAATCGTCAGATCGGTGATGGCAACGTCGGCCCGATGACAAAACGCCTGAGCGATCTCTACACTCGGCGCACCGCGAGCGAAGGCGTCCAGGTTGCCTAGTTTTGTAACGGCGGTCTATGACCGCCGTGG
This sequence comes from Verrucomicrobiota bacterium, assembly GCA_003218885.1. Taxonomy (GTDB): domain Bacteria; phylum Verrucomicrobiota; class Verrucomicrobiia; order Chthoniobacterales; family UBA10450; genus Udaeobacter. The sequence goes on from QHOV01000156.1 coordinate 7,032, forward strand.
CACCTCGAGCTGGTGCTACCGCTCGCCCCAGGTTTTCTTTTGAAATGAAACTCTCCCCGAGCCTTCTTCGAACGCTTCGAAGTGCTCCGGATTTTGCTGATAATATTTTTGGTGATACGCCTCGGCTGGATAGAACTTCATCGCGGGCAAGATTTCAGTGACGATGCGTTTATTGAATTTGCCTGAGCGCGCCAGTTTCTCTTTTGATGCCTCGGCAATTTTTTTCTCCTGCTCGTTGCCATAAAAAATCGCCGAGCGATAACTCGGACCGATATCGGTGAACTGGCCGTCGGCCTGTGTGGGATCGATTTGCCGCCAGTAGATATCGAGGAGCTGTTCGTAGGAAATCTTCGCCGGGTCGTACGTGATTTCGATTGATTCGCGGTAGCTAGTCTTTTCGGAGGAGACGAGTTGGTAAGTCGGATTCGGTTCTGTTCCGCCACAATAACCCACAAGGGTCTTGATCACGCCTTTTGCTTTGTCGAAGCCTGGCTGGATGCACCAGAAGCAGCCGCCGGCAAAAATCGCCGTTCTTGTCTCCACCGGAGAAGAATTTTGCCCACGGCTACCGGTGACGATGATTGCAGTAAGCCCTGCGTATCCGAGCGCGAGAAGAAAGTTTCGCTTCATGTTGCCGATCTTAGACAACCTGCCAATCGACGCGTTGTGAATAACTCAGATTGTTTTTGCTTGCCATTAACGAGCGCGCCTGTCATAAGCGGGCAGACCTTAAACCGGGGAGGACACAGAAATGATTAAATCGGCCGCAATTCTCTTCGGTATTGTCTTCTTGGTCGTTGGAATTCTGGGTTTTGTTCCTGCCGTCACTCCAGATGAAATGCTGTTTAAGATCTTTCACGTTAACGCCGCGCACAATATCGTACACATCGCTTCGGGAATCATCTTTCTGCTTGCCGCCATGGCGGGTGTGGGAGCAGCCAAAACATGGTTCAAAGTTTTCGGAATTATTTATGCAGTTGTTGCTATTTGGGGTTTCGCCGTTAGGACCGGCAACACTTTGTGGGTGGTTTCAAACAATCCCGCAGTTACCTGGCTGCATGTTGTGCTCGCGGCCGTGATGTTGTTTGTCGGCTTCGGCGCCTCTGCTGGAAAAGCGGCCGTTTGATTTCTCTTTCAGCGTGCCTGCGGGCGAGGATAGCTTAGCTCACCGCAGGCACGTCTGTTCTCGAGTGATCGCGCAGTCACCGGAATCGCTGACGAATCAGCTCGATCTGGAAAAGATATTCGGGCGCAAAGCACCGTTGCACGTGGATCTGGGTTGCGGCGATGGTTCGTTCCTTTGCGCGCTGGCGCAGCGCATGCCGTGCAAAAACTTTCTCGGGATCGAACGCTTGCTCGGTCGAATCCGCAGCGCTGCGCGCAAAGCCGCCAGTCTGGATAATGTGCGGCTTTTGCAGATGGAGAGCTTCTACGCAGTGCGTTATCTGTTGCCCGCTGAATCAGTGGAAACATTCTATCTCTTGTTTCCCGATCCCTGGCCGAAGCGGCGGCATCAGCGGCGCCGAATCGTAACACCAGACTTCTTGAACTCCGTTCATGTCGCCCTTGAGCAAAATGGGGCTATCTACATTGCGACCGATCACCTCGATTACTTTCAAAAGATCAAAGGGATCGCCGAATCCACTCCCGGCTTTGCAATCGACGACGCTGATGTCGATCTGCCGCAGAGCAAGTTTGGGCTCATTTTCGGCCAGAAGGGTGCGCCAATTTACTGGGTGTCGCTGCGAGAAATTTCGCCGGTGAAATAACCTTGCGCTTCCCAACTGTCGTGGCCGAAGCGCAGTGTCACCGCGCCGGTTTCGTCCTGGCGAAAAAGTTTAATGCCCCGTCTTTGCAATTTCTCGGCCCACGCATCGCTGATTCGCTCGTGATCGGGAAAATCGCGCGAAGTGGCAATGACCAGGCGGGGGCGCGCAGCATCGAGGAACGCTTCTGAGCAGGATTCTCCGAAATGATGCTGCCCTTTGATGATAATGTCGCTGCGAAGATCCAAATGGCGAGCCAACAATGCCTGTTCGGTTTTGATACCACTATCCGACTCAAACAAGATCGACACCGCTGGGCCGACTAACAGGTGGATGACATAGGCCTGATCATCAGCGATCGGCGAGCTAAAGTTACGCGGGGGAAACAAGATATTCGCCATCACGTCGCGTGACAGGCGGAAACTGTCTCCCACAGCCAGAGTGTCCGACTGGATACCGCGTTGTTGAAACAGACGTTGCAATCGCCGGTGGATAGTTGAGCGATCAGGCGCCGGATTATCTACCACCCGCACTCGGGGAAAATCGTTGAGCAACTGTGCCGTCCCACCCAGGTGAAGCGCATCGCCATGCGTGAGCAGCAAGCCGTCGAGCCGGTTCACCCCAGCCCAGTGCAGATATTCGCGAACCATCTGTTGATATGCGCGCTCGCTCCCGCAGTCGAACAACCAATCCGCGCTTCCCGAGTGCAAGTGAACCGCCGCTCCCGCACCGAGGTCCAGGACGGTGATCTTCGCGAGCAATTTTTCGCCCCAGTCCGGCGTCCCCACATAAAAATGTCCGCCAGGAATTTGCGCGAACAGGTGGACGATCCCGATAACCAGCGTAGCCAGCGCCCAGTTGGCGTTATTAAAAATGATGGCAAGCCACGACAGTAGCGGCGTTGAAAGAAGGGAAAGCAGCGCAATGGCGAGAACGAAAAAGGCGATGGGAACAACCACGAGGTTTGCGAACAATGAGATCGGCGTGACGAGATGAAAATACCACAGGATCAATGGGAGCGACCCAATCCAGGCTGCCAGCGACACAGATGCTCCTTGGCAGAGCCATTCGTATCCAGAGTGCATCCAGCGACGCGGACCACGCAGCAAGCTGCGCGGCAGGAACGGATCGACTGCCACCCAACGCTGCAAAAACCCGAAAAACGGATCGGCAAACAATACAATGGCGCCCACAACCGCGAAGGAGAGTTGAAAGCCTGTGGAAAAAAGTTCGTTTGTGTCCCAGCAGAGAAGAAAGAACGCAGCAGCGGCGAGACTGTTCAGGACGAAAACTTTTCGATCGAAAAAGAAACCGCCGAGCAAAACCGAGCTCATTACTGCGGCCCGCACACTCGAAACGTGCAGTCCCGTCACTGCAGCGTAAAAAAGAAGCAAGGGAATGATGAGTGCCGCCGCCGACTTTCTCGACAGCCGCGCCACCGTTGCCACCATCCATAAAAGCGCGGCGACGATTCCCACGTGTAGACCAGCGACAGCAAACAGATGAAGTGTGCCTGTTTCTTGAAACGGTTCTTCGATGTCCTCTGGCGCCTGGTGCCTGAGGCCAAGCACGATCCCGCTGAGAAAATTTTGCACCTCGGGCGCGTCCTCCAGCCCTCGGCAAAGGGCTTGTTGCATCCATGCGCGTGACTTCTGCGCTGCGCGCATGATCGGGTTGCCACCGCCGTGTCGAATCAACGTGCCGTCCTCCGTATACCTGACGAAGAGCATTCGACGAACGTCGCGGCGCGTGAGATAAGAGCGCATATCGAATTCGCCGGGATTTCGCGGCGGTGGTATCGGCTCGGCGGTTCCAGAAAACTTCAGTTCGTCGCCAAATTCCGGTGCGCCTTTCCAACGGACCTGCCAGACCGCATGCGTAGATTGTTCTCTGCCCTCAAATTCTACTGACTTGAGCTTGAGCAGGAAGGTTGCGAATCCGCTGGGCGCAATCTTTGGCTCGCTGATTACGCAGCCGATTGCAGTGACGACTCGTGGCCGGCTGCCAAGCTCATCGGCGATCTGCTGGCCGTCGGTGTTGCTCGTCTCAAGATTGTGCA
>QHOV01000157.1 GCA_003218885.1 Verrucomicrobiota bacterium
CGAATCTTGTCGTGAACTCGGGCACTTGGCTTCAAAGGCTGTGGTGGAAAATCCGCGACCTTTATCACCAATTGAAACCGTGCCGCTTCAGCATTGTTGTTGCGATCATCAGTTTTTTTGTGTTTACCACCGTCGTGCAAGGCGTCGAGGTTTTGCGCACGGTAGGCGAAGGGCTGGCCGGCGGCAGCCAATGGTACGCGCTTCGGGTGGTGTTTTTCTTTGTAGCCTTGATGCTGTGGGCCGTGTGCAGTTGGTACGCCTGTCGGGTCCTGCTCTATTTTGATTTTCCAAATGCGCCGCTGGCAGACGCGCGTTCGAAATGGGCGGAAGCAAATGTGCCGCGTCTGCTCGGCGTCGCGCCTATTTTCATTCTGGCGCTCGGATTTTGGACCGCATCGCGCCGACACGCTCCCCAAGACAAAACGCAATACTGGCTGCTCGGGTTTGCTGCGCTCTGCGTTTTGTTGGCGATTCTTTTCTATGCCTTGCTTGCGTATCGGCGCGAAATTTTTCGGCTTGGCGCCATCGCAACGGTCAAGCATGTGCATCAACTCAGTCGCGGCACAAAGGCCGGCATCGCTGTCATCGGATTCATCTCTGTGTCGCTTTTCATCGCTTTCACCGTCGCCCCAGTGCCTGTGGCCCAAAAAATCGGAATGGGAACCATTCTTCTTCTGGCGGCTTCTTCATGGGTGGTGCTCGGAAGCTT
>QHOV01000158.1 GCA_003218885.1 Verrucomicrobiota bacterium
TACTGGACGGGAATTGTTTTGGGTGGACTTCAGGACGCAAATCCAAACTTCGCTAACCACCTTTTTGCCATCAGCGGAGTGTCTGGTGGCAGCCTCGGCGCGGTCGTGTTCGACGCTTTGGTTGCTGAAAACGACGGTCGCTCGTACCAGGAAAATGCGCACGAGATCCTAAGCCGCGACTTTCTCTCGCCGGCACTGGCGGTAATGCTCTATCCGGATTTGGTGCAGCGTTTTTTGCCCGTTCCGATTGCTTATTTCGATCGCGCTCGAGCACTGGAGCTCGGATGGGAAAAAGCGTGGCGAGACCGCATGGCGAATGATCGTTTCTCTCGCTCCTTTGTCGATCTTTGGCCGGCTGATTCTCAAAAATGGGTGCCTGCGCTTTTTCTAAATGGAACGTCCGTCGAAAAAGGCAATCGCATCATGACCAGCAATCTCCGCGTCACCGATAGTTTTTTCGATGTAGAAGACGCCGCGGTGAAACTCAGCGCTGACGCGCGAGCGACACAGGCCGGCTGCCACATTCCGCTCAGCACCGCCGCTCACATGAGCGCGCGTTTCACCTACGTGAGCCCGGCTGGCCGGTTCCCGGATGGCACTTACATTGTCGATGGCGGTTATTTCGAAAACTCCGGTGCCACCGCTGCGCTCGAAATCGTGACCCGCATCAATGAATGGTGCGCCTTCAAACATATCACTGATGTCGATCCGAAGGTCATCATGATTAGCAACAATCCGCGACGGCCACCGATCGCTCCCGCCAAACCCGGTCCCGAGAAAAGCGGTCCGACGTTGACTCAACCGGAGACAGTCCACGGATATCTGCTGGGCGAAGTCATGTCTCCTGTTAAGACGATGCTCAATGCGCGCGACGCCCGCGGAACGTTTGCCCAGAAAGCAATTGCCCGCCAGCAGCGTCGCTTTAAGGCGGCCGACATCGCTCCGCCTTCCAAAGATCAGCCAGAATCGCTGAGTCACGACATCTTTTATTTTTCCCTGGAAGACCGAGACGTGCCGTTACCGCTGGGTTGGATGCTTTCCGATGCCGCGGCGAAATCAATTCGTGGGCAATGGAATTTCGATGGCGTTGTCGTCCGGAACAAAACTGCGGCCGAGGAAATAAACCGGACTTTGCCGCCGCCTGCTCCCTGAACTTCGGTCGCTGAGTTTTGAGGTCTTCGGCTAAGATCGAAATCGTCCGCGGGGATATCACAAAAGTCCACGTCGACGCGATTGTGAACGCGGCTAACACGACGCTTCTTGGCGGCGGCGGAGTTGATGGCGCGATTCATCGCGCGGCCGGCGTCGAATTGCTTGTGGAATGTCGAACGCTGGGCGGTTGTGAGCCCGGGAAAGCGAAAATTACTCGCGGCTATCGTTTGCCTGCGCGCTTTGTCATTCACACGGTCGGGCCGATCTGGCGCGGCGGGAAACATGGCGAGCCTGAGACGCTGGCAGATTGCTACCGGAATTCATTGCAGCTCGCGGTGGAAAACGGAATCAAGACGATAGCGTTTCCGGCGATCAGTTGCGGCGCCTACGGCTATCCCGTTGAAGAAGCTGCGCAGATCGCCGCAAAGACCACGCGAGAATTCCTCGCGAAGGCCGATAGACTCGAAAAAGTGATCTTCGTTCTCTGGGGCGAGGAAATTTACGACGCCTATCGCCAATTGGTGTAGCCGCTTCCCTGTGGGAAGCGCAATCCGCACGCTGCATGAAACGCCAGCGCCGCAGAAGTCGAGAGACGCAACCGGCCCCTCATTTTCGATTTCTTTGTGTATGATTAATCCGAACGAAAACGATCTTACGAGAGACGAACCGCTTCCGGCGCAGCGTCAGCCGCGCGAAGAAGAAATTGGCTCAAGTGGGCGTGAGCAGTTTCGTCGAGCAACAAGGAAAATTTCCACGGCGATGGGTCAGACGTGGGATGGAACAAAAGAGAAAGCCGGCCAGGCGCGGGAGCGCACCGAATATTTGGTGCGCGAAAATCCCGTGCCGACCATCCTCGGCGCACTGGGCGTCGGGATCGCGATTGGGTTGGCGATCCGCTACGCCTCCGCGACCGAGCGAAAGACGGAAATTGAGGTGAAGTCACCGCTGGGAGATCTCAACTGGAGCCTGCTTTCGCTGCCTTTTCTCTGGCCGTTGTTCAAATCAGCCAGGGAAAAATATGAAAAATCGACTGAAGCGATGAAAGATGGCGTGAAACGGCTGAAAAAGATCGACGTGGACCGCTATGCAAAGCCGATCCGCAAGCGCTGGAAAGCTTGGACGCGTTGAGCTTTGCTGTGAGGTTAGAGGTTAGAGCTGGATTGAAACGTCGATTCATCCGAGTGCGAGAAAACCAGTGATGAGATCGGCCAGCGGATTCGGATATTGCGCCATGAAAGCGTGGCCACCGCCCGGGAACTGAGCCAGCCATGCGCTGGGAATGTCGTTGACGAGTTTCAAAGCATTAGAAGGAGGGATTACTACGTCCTCAGTGCCAGTGGCGATAAGCACTGGCGCGCTTATCTCTCGCAGCCGGTCACCAACGCCATTGCGGTGCCACGCGTCCATCGCCGCACCCTGACGCTTGACCAGGTCAGGAGATAACTGCGCACGCGCAGCCGCCACGATGTCGCCGAATTCTCGATACAAGGATTCGGCGACACCGCTCGGAAAAAGCAACGACAGCAATCGCCGAGCCTGCTCGTGAGGCGTGCCGGACATGTCGATGAGTTGCGACCATACGGCGGTCGAGGCGAGGTCTGCGTCAGCGCCTCCCGGATCCGTCGATAACAAGACGAGCTTGTTAACGCGATCCGGATTCTGCAAGGCGAGCGTCTGGGCAATAAATCCGCCCATCGACCATCCCAGTACGCTTGTGCGTTCGAAGCCGAGCGTCTCGATTACATGCGCGGCATCATCCGCAAGCTGGGCGATGTCGAAGGGTTTTCCGTCATCGGTAGAGCCCCCGATCCCGCGGTGATCCAGAAGAATGAGATCATTGGAAGACGCGAGCCCATCGATGAATGAAGGGTCCCAGTCGGCGCTCGTCGCGGCGAAGCCGTTCAGGACTAGAAGCGGCTGGCCATTCCCAATTCGACGATAACCAATTTGCGCGCCATCGACTTGAATCTTCGCTAACGACTCAGCTGCCATCGTACAAACTCGATCATTGAAGCGTCGCGCCACCTCGCTGAAAGTGTCAATCCACAAATGGTAAACTCCGACTCGACTGAGCAGCCGGAATGGCAACGCAATCCGGTCTTTGAATTCTTTGCGTCGCTAAAACTCGCAGTCGTTTTGCTTGCAGTGCTCATCATCGCCGCGATCGCCGGAACGATTTATGAATCGAGTTTCGACGCAAAAGTTGCGCGCGCCTACGTGTACGGGGCGCCGTGGTTCAACGTCTGGCTGGTCTTGCTCGGGGCGAACCTTGCCTGTTCCGCGCTGTCGCGCTGGCCGTGGCGCAAACATCATCTTGCATTTCTCATCACTCATCTCGGCATCATCACACTGCTGATCGGCTCGCTCATCGGAAGGATTTGGGGAATCGAAGGAACAATCACCCTTTTCAAAGGCGACCCGCCAACGAACCGGCTCCTGGTCGATCAACGTCAGGTTCGCGTGCACGATGTCGATGGAATCGTGAAAGGTTATCCAGCCGAATTTTTGCATCATCCGCCGACGCCACAGCGTCCGCGCGATCTTGGACTGCTCGCCAGCGGCGCGCATTTACAAATTGTCGATTACGCGCCAGCGGTTGAGGGGAAGCTGAATCCGAAGCCAGCGAGCGATGCCGGCGCGCCAGCGCTGCATTTCACCATCGCCACTGCGATGATGAACCAGCATCTCGACGGGTGGTTGCTCGCTGACGATCCACAGCACGGAAATTTTTCGATGGGCTTGGCAAACATCGAATTGAAGCGCGGCACCGCGTCAGACTCAGGTAGGGGCGACTCACCGAATCGCCCGCCTTCGGAAAGCGAAGCGAATCCGAAGGATCAGGAGGTCGATCTCGAAGAATCAATTTTCGCTTTCAGCAAAGCGCCGGACGAACAGATCGGCCACGTTCGCAAAGGCGGGAGCACCGGTGCGAAAGTGCGTTTGGTCGCGCCTGTGAACGGAAACAAGGGGTACGTCGTAGTTTCGTTCGGCGAAAAGGAAACCATCTTTGATGTCGCAGAGAATCTCGGTCGCGACGTGCCGATCGAGACCACGCCGTTCACGCTCCGGATCGAGAATTACTGGCCTGATTTCCGAATCGAGAACGGCAAACCGAGTTCGCTTAGCGATCAGCCGAACAATCCCGCAGCGCTCGTTACGATCAGCGGCAGGGGCGCCGCTGCTGCGACATCGCCCGAGTCACATGGAACCGGCAAACAAGTCACTGCCACCGGCGGTCCGCCGGCGATGCCCGCACACGGCGAGGAAACGCCGAATCATCTTACCTTGTTTATCGCCGACGATGGCGCGATCACGTACGAGCTCGCCTCGCGAAAGAACGGCAAATCTCCGGGCAAAATCGAGCTGAATAAACCGCTGCCAACGGGCTGGGCCGATTGGCAGCTCGTTGTTGACCAGACGATGCCGAGCGCACAGGCGCAGATGGATTTTACGCCGGTGAAATCCGGGCAAACATCGGCATCTTTGTCCGGACCGGCCGATTTGCCAGATGGCGTGCGCTTGCGCGTTCAACAAAACGGCGAAACGATTGAGCGATGGGCTCCAGCCGGCTGGCAGATCACGATTCCGACTTCACCCAGTCCAACGCTGGTTGCCTACGGCTGGAAAACAGTTTCGCTGCCGATCGGACTCGAACTGCTCAATTTTGAAGTAAAACGTAACGAAGGCAGCGACAGCCCTGCAGGATTTAAGAGCACGCTGCGCATCGTCACGGCCGACGGCGACTCCGCGACCGGCGCATGCTGGATGAACAATCCGTTTAGTTATCCTGGCGTTTGGTGGCGGACGTGGACCGGGTTGACTTACAAAATTTCGCAGGCGTCGTGGAACCCGGAAAACCTCGGACAAAGCACCGTGCAGATTTTACGCGATCCCGGCTGGCTATTGAAATGGATCGGTTCGTTGCTCGTGGTGATCGGCGTATTCATGATGTTTTATCTCCAGCCGTACCGAAAACAAACCGAAGGCGAACCGATCACGGCTGCAGCTCCAAAATCAGAAGCAAAAGCTATTAGAGGAGAAGCTGTCGCGGAAATCACAGGCTAAAGCGGATTAAATAAAGCTGTCGTCCCACGTTGGGACACACTTGCGGTCACGCTATCAAGAGCTCAGCAGTGTGGCACAGGCATCTTTGCCTGTGGGGCAACCGGGCGTCTCGCCTGGTTAATTGATAGCTTTTCGGCAGGCAAGATGCCCGCCGGCCCCACAGCCAAGATGGCTGTGCTCCAGCGCGAGGCGCGCACATTGTTAGTCTAAAAATGGTTTAGATTCCGCCGCAACGGCACCCCACCTTGGTCTTTCCACCTGGCAAGAAAGGCAAACAGCGAAGCGCCAGGTGAGGGTTGAATGTTGAGCGCTGAGCGTTGAACGTTTCTCTCTCACATGGGAACGAGGAAGGGAATTCAATTATTCGGGCTCATTAGCCTGCTTGTCGCTTTGGCTGGGTGCGCATCGCACAAAAACTCGGGCCGAGTATCTGTCGCTGCGCAATCCGGCTTGGCCGGAACCAAATGGGGTTATTACAACGGCGAACCGGTGACGAAGTGGAATCCGGATGGGCGGACAATGACGCTGTTAACTGAATTGCGTTATACCGATCCGCACGGTGAAGTTTGGGTCGCCCCGATCGGATCGGTTGTCGATGGCGCATCCATCCCGCGCTATCTCTGGTCCGTCATGGGCGGCCCGTTCGAAGGAAAATATCGGAACGCTTCTGTGTTGCACGATGTCGCGTACGGGGAACACAACCGGCCATCGTGGGATTGTGACCGCATGTTCTACAACGCGATGCGTTGCAGCGGCGTGAGCGTCGGTGAAGCAAAGACCATGTATTACGCGCTCTATAAATTCGGGCGTCATTGGAAATTTCCGATCAAACGCGGCAAACCGGTGAAGTATGAGGGCGCCCTCGTAGCGAGAGGTGAAGAAATCCCGCGCGCCGTCCCGGTGAATCCAGAGCAAATCAACGAAGCACGCGATTGGATCAGTAACACCGATCCTAGTCTCGAGCAGATCGAGCAACGAGCGAATGCCGAAACGCGGTGAGCTTGCCTTCCCTATAACCTGTCCCACAATGTCATTCTGAGCGAAGCGAAGAATCTCAGATCAATTTTGGACCGATCCTCCCTAGGGGAAATGGACAGAGATGTTTCGCTTCGCTCAACATGACAAGTCGAATCCGACGAATGCAAGAAACGTAAACGTTAACAGGAGGACATTTATGCTAGGCGAGAAGATTGGCGGAATATCGGGCAAGATTACTTCGCAGCGAGTATTGCCCAACCTGGGCGGAGGCCCAAAGATGGAAACCTCGTTCCAGGCAACCGGATCGTTGTTCGGCACTGAGGTAAAGGACACGGGCACCTATTGGACGGTGGTCCGTCCGGACGGGACACACTATGGCGAAGGACAAGGGGTGATGATAACCAAGGACGGAAAAATGGCCACCTGGACAGGCCATGGTGTCGGCACCATGAAGAAAGACGGGGCCGCGACTTATCGCGGTGCCATTTATTTTCAAACCATGCCGCCAAAATGGTCCCGGCTGAACAAGGTCGCTGTGCTATTCGAATACGCGGTGGACGCCGAGGGCAATACACACTCCGAATACTGGGAATGGAAATAGGTCGCAGATCGGGGCGCAGTGCGATCTCATTGCTTCGGCTAACCAAAAAGCCGATACCGACGTTCCCTTAGTCTCGGAGCGAAATTTGCCGCGGGCCAATATCGCCAGTCGTTACGATAGACGAAAAAATGTTCGCCTTTTATTACGAATATTCGTCTAATTCTCGTTAGATGCTTTTACCGCGATCACACGCATGGACGCGACGGCAGCGCTGGCTCATCGTTGCTTGTGCCGTGATTGCTCTCGTCGGCCTTTCTGCTGTGGTTTACGCTTACGAGCGTTACTACCGCGGCCCCGACTACCACTTTTTCATCGGTACTTGGCGCGGCGAGTTGGATTGTCTCGGAGAGAACCGCACGGGATATCGATTCAAGCCCGATCACACATATGACGAGCGGCTCATGGTAGGAGACGACGAGGAGTGGATACCAACAGGCAGGTGGTACGCAGGCGGCGAGTTCGTTTACCTACGCCACCGAGTGGAAAGCGCCTCCGGCGTATCCTACGATATAGACGCGTGGCACATCGATTCCATGACGCCGAACAAGGTTCGGATGCATCACGAAATGTGGTACGGCACATTCGTGCGCGTCCAGTGATTGCCACGTCCGCATCTAACCAGGCGATGCAGCGAACCGCGAGCAAGCCTGCGACTAACGTTTTGCGTGTTTGCCATCAACGCTTCGGCTCCATGGCACGTTGCACCGGGGTCGCGGTCGCTGATCTTGTGTCTCGTTAGAGTATCTGCAAGTTTTTTCCGGGACTCAGGCCGATTTGCGTCCTGAAGCGGACGGAGCGCCGTTTTTCTCCAGTGCGGCGGCAAGGACCTCATCGACGTTTTCGACCGGGACGAATTTGAGTTTTTGTTTCGCTTCCTCCGGCACATCGACGAGATCTTTTTCGTTGAGCTTGGGGATGATGACCGTGGTAATC
>QHOV01000159.1 GCA_003218885.1 Verrucomicrobiota bacterium
GACCCGCGTTATGTCCGACACAGACATTCGCATCACCGGTAGTGTTGTTCGTCAGTGCTTGGAAACCGACCGCAGTGTTGTTGGCCCCGGAGGTATTGGAAAGGAGTGCCGAAGCGCCGATCGCCGTGTTGTTAAAGCCGTTGTTGAAATAGAGCGCTAGAATACCGTTGGCTGTGTTGTTAGCGGCGGTGATGTTGCCATAAAGCGCGTACGCTCCGCTAGCAGTATTCTGCGCGCCCCCAATGTTGTGATAAAGCGCGTACGCTCCACTAGCAGTATTCTGCGCGCCCCCAATGTTGTTAAAAAGCGCAAACGCCCCATTCCCGGTATTGCCCGCGCCTTCCGTGTTGCTAAGAAGCGCCCCGGTGCCGGTCGCCGTATTTTGGTCTGCGTTGTTGGCAAGCAGCGCACCCGCGCCAATGGCCGTGTTTTTGCCGCCAGTGGTATCATTTCTTAGCGACAGGATACCAACTGCCGTATTATAGCCGCCAGTGGTGAGACTAAAAAGCGCCGCGAACCCTTCGGCGGTATTGCCGCCCGGATAGTCCCCGTCCGGCGGCGGGCTGACCGCGTGCGCTTTTGGCAAAAGCCCCATGCAGACGAGTGAAAAGATCATGAGAATTGGTCTAGTTGTCTTTTTCATAGCGCGGAGCATGGCAACAGTGTCACCAACTTGTCGAGGGCAAAATTGCTCGCACGAGCGCTTCTGGGGAGCACAGGCTGCCAGCCTGTAGTTGCCGACAGCCCTGCCGGCAATATCTTTGCGCACGTGCTTGCGAGGCAACGACATTTCCCGGTCTCGGCAAGCTGCCGAGACCTGCAGGCTGGCAGCCTGCGCTCCCCAGAGTTTATCTCACGCGGAACGCGAGATGCCGCGCTAGCGTTACCTGCTTAACTCAAGCATGCGCAGAATCGGTATTTCCGCGCGCTTGCGCACCGGTTCGGGCAAAGTGATCTCCGGTTCCATGTTCAACAGCGCGTCGTACGCTTTCTCCAGCGTGTTCATCTTCATGAACCGGCATTCGCCGCAAAAGCAATTATCTGTCGGACCGGGAATGAACGTCTTGCCAGGGATTTCTTTGCGCAGCCGGTGCAATAGGCCTGCTTCGGTGACCACGATGATCTCGTGCGCTGGCGATTCCCTGCAAAAGGTCACCATCTTTTCGGTGGAACAAACTTCATCAGCCAGCATCCGCACGGCATACGTGCACTCGGGGTGCGCAACGACCGGCGCATCCGGATATTGTTCGCGAATACGGTTTATGCTGCGCGCGGTGAACTCGACGTGCACGTAACAGGTGCCCTGCCACAAATCCATTTTGCGTCCCGTACGTTCCATCACCCAGGCGCCAAGATTTTGATCTGGAACAAAGAGAATGTTTCGGTCGACCGGCGCCGCGCGCACAATTTTGTCGGCATTGCCACTGGTGCAAATCACATCGGCCAGCGCTTTCACACCGGCGCTGCAATTAATGTAGGCGATGACGTAGTAATTCTTATCAGCGTGCTCTTTCAAGAAGTTCGCCAGCTTTTCCGGCGGACATGATTCGGAGAGGGAACAGCCGGCATCGACGTCCGGCAAGATCACTCGCTTCGTGGGGTTGATGATTTTGGCCGTTTCGGCCATGAAATGAACGCCGCAAAACAAGATCACGTCGGCATCTGTTTTGGCTGCCTGGTAACTTAAGCCTAGGGAGTCGCCGACGAAATCGGCAACATCTTGTAATTCAGGCACCTGATAGTTATGCGCGAGAATGACTGCGTTTCGCTCGCGCTTCAGCTCTTGCAGCTCTTCGGCGAGGTCGATGCCGATGCGGCTTGGACCAGCGAAATTGATCCCTGCACTTACCATCGGCTAATATGGCAGTTTCCGGCGTTTTTACAACGCCTGTAGCCGGCGCCCTGTGGGCGACGCGTGCGTCTTCGCGAAGCGGGGCGGCTACAGCGCCGCGCGCATCGCTTCAATCGGAGCTTCTCGGTTGAACCAGATGGAAAACGACAGCGCGCCTTGGTATAGCAACATGGACAAACCGGTCGCGCCGCGCGCGCCGGCCTCCTCAGCTGCGCGAAGCAACGCCGTTTTCGATGATCCGTAAACGCAGTCGAAGACAATCTGATGCGGTGCAAGCAACCGCGCCGGAACCGGTGCGGGATCGCTCGGGTTCATTCCCAGCGGCGTGGCATTAACGATGAGATCGATGTCGGCAAGTTGCATCCGCATGGCGGATTCGTCCCACGCTACCGCTTCAATCCGCGCGGTCGGGCCTAAAACCCGCGGTCCGGAAAAAAAAGGCCGCAATTGCTCTGCGAGTGCATTTGCCTTTTCCAGAGTTCGATTCACCAGAACAAGCCGCTCGCAATTTTCCAGCGCGCATTGCCACCCAATGGCACGCCCAGTCCCACCGCCGGCGCCAATGATCATAACGCGCAGATCGCGCAGATCGATCGAGAATTCACTACGAATCGCTCGCAGAAATCCTTCACCGTCCGTATTTGAACCAATCAGTTTTTCTTCGCGAACGCGAATCGTATTTACTGCGCCGGCGCGAGTTGCGGATTCGTCCGCCTCATCGATTTGTGTGAAGGCTGCGATCTTGTGCGGGACGGTCAGGTTGACGCCAATGAAATGGAGCCTGCGCAAAAACGGCAACGCTGATCGCAGTTCGTTGGTGCGGATGTGAAAACGTGCGTACTGCATGTGGATATCGCACGCACCGAGCGCCGCATTTTGCATTTGCGGCGAGAGCGAATGTGCAACCGGATCGCCGAGAACGCCGAGCCGAACTGGAGGATCGATATCGCGCGTCACGTCGCTCCAATACTCGAGATCGGCGAGTGTGTAACGATCGGTAGTTTGCATGTCTTTATGTCATCCCGAACGAAGTGAGGGACCCCTCACAGGCAGGCGGAACATTCTCAGTTTTAGTGTGTCCAAGCTTCATAGGTGAGGTGCTTCGCTTCGCTTAGCATGACACGAGCTGAGGACTAGCTTAACGCGGCGACGTTCCTCGCGAAAGTTGTCGATCTGAGCGTTCGCCGATAGCTTTGCTCGTTCCCATGACGGCTAAGACTGAAAAACCTTCGGACTTCATTCGCGACATTGTCGCAGACGATCTTCGGAGCGGAAAATACAAACAAATTCGCACCCGTTTTCCGCCTGAGCCAAACGGTTATCTCCACATCGGTCACGCGAAATCAATCTGTCTCAACTTCGGGATCGCGCGTGAGTCTGGCGGCATTTGCAACATCCGGATGGACGATACCAACCCGACGAAGGAGGAGGCGGAATATGTCGAGTCAATCATGACCGACGTGCATTGGCTGGTGGATGGGTGGGCCGATAATCACGTCGGCGGCGCGCCGTTCTATGCGTCGGATTATTTCGACCGGTTTTACGAATACGCGATCGATCTAATCCGCAAAAGCAAAGCCTACGTTTGCGACATGACTTCCGAGGAAACGGATGCGTATCGTCGGCTCGGGAAGGCAAGTGGCTTTCGCGACCGCTCGGTCGAGGAAAATCTCGGACTATTTGCGCGAATGAAAGCGGGCGAGTTTCTCGATGGCGCGCGCACGTTACGCGCGAAGATTGACGTGAACGCGGCGAACGTCTGGCTGCGCGATCCGGTGCTTTATCGGATCCGGCACGCATCGCATCATCGCACCGGGAACAAGTGGTGCATTTATCCGATGTACGATTGGGCGCACACGCTCAGCGATTACATCGAAGGGATCACGAACTCGATTTGCACCCTCGAGTTCGAAGTGCACCGGCCACTGTACGATTGGATTCTCGACGCACTTGAATTGCCCGAGCCGCATCCGCATCAGTACGAATTTGCCCGGCTCAATCTCACCTATTCGGTCATCAGCAAGCGCAAACTCATCCAGCTTGTGAACGAAAAACTCGTGAACGGCTGGGACGACCCGCGCATGGTCACGATTTCCGGTTTGCGCCGGCGAGGCGTGACGCCAACCGCGTTGCGCACGTTCGCGTACAACATCGGAATCACGAAATATCCGAGCATGACCGACATGGCCCTGCTCGAACACACCATGCGTGACGAGTTTAATCGCACCGCCACGCGTCGGCTCGTTGTGCTGCGGCCGATCAAACTTGTGCTGACGAATTATCCCGAGGGCAAAACCGAGGAGCTCGATGCGATCAACAATCCTGAGGATGCAAATGCCGGAACGCGCAAAATTCCCTTTGGTCGCGAGCTTTACATCGAGCAGGACGATTTCATGGAAAGGCCGCCGCCGAAATATTTCCGGCTGCGACCGGGCGGTGAGGTGCGGCTCAAGTACGCTTACATCATCAAGTGCGATGAAGCGGTGAAAGACGAGGCGGGCAACGTAGTTGAGCTTTCCTGCACAGTCGATCTGGACAGCAAATCAGGGGGGCCGACTGCAGGCCGCAAAGTGAAAGGGACGATTCACTGGGTAAGCGCTGTGCATGCGACTGACGCGGACATTCGGTTGTACGACCGGCTGTTTACTGTTCCCGAGCCCGACGCGAGCGGCGATTTCAAGTCGTTCATCAATCCGAATTCGCTGGAAGTGGTCAAGGCGAAATGCGAGCCCGCGCTTGCGGAGGCGCGTCCCGAAGAACGCTATCAATTCGAGCGTCTTGGCTATTTCGCGCTCGATCCGGGTTCCACTGCGGAAAAGCAAATCTGGAATCGCACGGTGACGCTTAGGGATACTTGGGCGAAAGAGGCGAAGAAATAATTTGCGGCAGGCGGAGCGCCTGCCCTACAACGCGGCGGCATGTCGAGGTTCTGCCGAGCCATAGTAGGGCAAGCACATCGCTTGCCGTGGTTTTAGAACGTGGAAAGCGCGCGATCGATGCGCGCCAGCACCTTTTCTTTCCCGAGAACTTCAAGTAAATGATAGAGACTCGGCCCGACATTGCTGCCAGTCACAGCAAGGCGAGTCGGATGAACAATCGCGCCGACTTTGACGCCGAGCTTTGATGCCGTGCTTTTTAGCGTTCCTTCGATCTCGTTGGCGGTGAATTTCTCAAGCGCGCTTAATGCTTCGCGAACTGCTTTAAGCCGTAGCTTGTTCTCGCCGGTAAAATGTTTCGCCACGCCCTGCGGATCATAATTGAAATCGTCGGTAAAATAGAACCCGCAATAGGCCGGCAGTTCGTCAAACGTGTTGATCTTGCCTTTGCAGGTTTGCAACGCCGCGCGCACGTACGGCTCCGGAAAATTGTCGAGATTGACACCGCTCGACTTTAGCCTCGCCACTGCCAAATCGTAAAAGTCCGAGTCACTAAGCTCGCGCGCGTACTCGCCGTTCAACCAATGTAATTTGTCGGGATCGAATGTCGCCGAGCTGCGCCCGATGTTTTTCAGATCGAAAATCCGGATGATTTCGTCGATATCGATTTTCTCCCGGTTATCCTTCGGCGACCAGCCAAGCAGACAAAGATAATTGCGGACTGCCGCTGGGAGATAGCCGCGCCTCATGTAGTACTCCACGCGCGCGCCTTCGTCCCTTTTGCTCATTTTCGATCCGTCGCGGTTTAGGATGAGCGGGATATGCGCATAGTGCGGGGGTGCCGCGCCGAGCGCGCGAAAAATTTCGATGTGCTTCGGCGTGTTGGAGAGGTGATCTTCGCCCCGGATCACGTGCGAGATCTTCATATCCATATCGTCAATCACGTTCACGAAATGAAAAATCCATGAGCCATCCGGACGCCGAATGGTCATGTCGGGATGCGTTGCCGGATTGCTGAGATCGAAATCGATTTTGCCGCACACGATGTCATCCACGATGACGTGCTCGCGCGGCGAACGAAATCGCAGCGCGCCCTGATCTTCGAAAATGTGACCGGCGTTCTGAAGTTTTTTCAAGTAACGCTCGTAAAGTTCCGTGCGCTCACTTTGCAAATACGGCCCGTAATCGCCGCCGACGTGCGGGCCCTCGTCCCAATTCAGGCCGAGCCATTGTAGCCCTTCGTAAATAGCCGCCATTGCTTCCTCAGTGTTTCGTTTGCTGTCAGTGTCTTCGATGCGCAGGACGAATTTCCCGCCGTGATGCCGCGCAAACAGCCAGTTGAAAAGCGCAGTTCGCGCACCGCCGATGTGCAAATAGCCCGTAGGCGAGGGGGCGAAACGAACGCGGATTTCGGAAGGCATTAATTGTCATCCTGAGCGAAAGCGAAGGATCTCGCAAATCCTCGATAGCTTGTGAGGTCCCTCGCTCCGCTCGGGATGACGAGCTTGCTTACACGGATTTTTGCAGATGTTGTAGCGGCGGTTGTGTCAGCCGCCGACGATTGCCACAAACGCTCTACCGATCACTCAATAAAAATCTTCCCCGCGCGGCGGCGCACATGTTGATCTCGTGGGAGATTCACTTTCGCAAAGGCAGCTTCGCGATCAGCGAGCAAGCGGACGCGTTCGACCACGTCAAAACCAACTTCAGAGATGTTTTGCGCACGCAGCCATTTCAAAATCGCCCGGCGCTGAATTGCGGTCGGCATCGCGCGAAGTTTTGGGACCGAAAGATCCAAATTCCTTGAACCCGGCACCTCGTTCTCGAGCC
>QHOV01000213.1:0-1583 GCA_003218885.1 Verrucomicrobiota bacterium
GGCCTCAAGCGCGTTGAGCCGCAAAGTTAAGAAGAGACATGGCGGCACCGCGTAATCGCGACTTAGTCGGCCGTGCGGTTGACGCTAGTAGCGTTCCGCGGCGAAAACAGATTCGGGATCGGAACCGGAAACTTTGCCTACCGCAATCCAGCCGAATCGGCTGACCAGTGCGCCAATCAGAAATGAGGCCGCTGCGAACGGAACCAAACCGAAAAAACGGAGAACAAGCGCAAGCGGGCCGTTCAAAACTTCGCCGATGCGAATGAGCCAACCCGAACTGTGTTCGTGTATCGCGCGATCGGCCGCGCCGTGTTTATCGATGCTGAGCCAGATAAGGAGCCCGAGCTCCACCGTCGCTGCGTAAAACCCGATGAAGTTGAGCGCGGGGCTTCGATGTCCGAGCAATTCCAGCAGGGCAGCGGCGGATCCCAATCCCGCGGTCCCAAAATGAATAGGCAGGAACGTGCGATGCAAAAACCATGCGGGAATCGCGGTCGCACCAATAAGAACGCCTGTATAAGTCGCAAGCAACGTTCCAAAGAACGCTGAGCCGAATATGAGCATTCCGGCAGCGATTCGCAGCAGTTGATCGATTGTGCCGCCGAAAACTTGATGGGCGTGCAGTTCGAGCGCGATCAAACCTGGAACGACACAGGCGCCAAACGTGCTGAGAATCCAAACGCCCATCGACATAGCCGATTGATATTTGAAAACGCGGAGCATGTTGATGAAGAGCAGTGGACGACCCAGATCCATGATGAGTAGAATCGATGAGAGGATCACCCCGATTGCTGCCAGCCACATGGCGGTGCGCGCAAGATCGACATGATGAAACAACACGGCGGCGCTTGCGATCACGGCCGACATTCCCGACAGACCGCCGATGAAAAAATATATCGGAATCTCCCATGTCCAGACCGGTGGCTTGACGACCGGTTGACCGTAATAGCCGGGTTTGCGCGGAATCGGACCGCCCGCAACGTCGACACCTTTGCCCGGCGCGACGCCGTCCTTCCACGCTTGCTCGCGCAACTCTTCGAGCCGCTTTTCCGATGGCGAATCGGTGGTCATGAGAAAAGTGCGAACGCCAACAGCGTCGCAATGATTGATGCGACCGCAGTCGCGAACGCCGCGCCCCAGGCTGACTTCAAGTAAATTGTGGGAACCTGCGGCTTGGGCGGCAGTCCGTACGCTTCCGGTTCGCCGAGAATCAAAAAGAACGCGTGAATGCCGCGCACAGACGTCTCCGTTGGATCGTAAAGTTGTGCGTCGTTGTAACCGCTTTGTTGCAATTGCTGCACGCGCTGGGTTGCGCGCGCGCGCAAATCGTCGAGCCGGCCGAACACGATTGATTCGGTCGGACAAACCTTCGCGCACGCGGGCACGAGGCCGCTTTTCTGGCGATCATAACAGAATGTGCATTTGAATGCGCCGCCGGCATCGGGGAGCGGCTCGGGGCGGCGATCGATCACACCGAACGGGCACGAAACGACGCAATAGCCGCAACCATTGCACACGTCGTTTTGCACAAGGACGGAACCGACCTCAGTGCGCACAATCGCGCCGGTCGGGCACGCTTCGAG
>QHOV01000213.1:1592-2707 GCA_003218885.1 Verrucomicrobiota bacterium
CCTAACGAATGTGAGCCAACGATCTGGTTTCCTTTTTGTCGATCTTGCTCGACAAACATCACGTGCCGCCACGTGGATGCCCCGAGATGGCCCGTGTTGTCGTAAGAATTTCCGGACCAAACGAAGCCGTCGTCCGGAACGTGGTTCCATTCTTTGCACGCGACCTCGCACGCCTTGCAGCCGATGCACACGGTTGGATCCGTGAAGAAGCCGACCTCCACATTTTCCCGTACGTAATTGTGCCGGCGCTGGTTCGTGCTCTGTGTGCCTTCGCCGATCATAAGGGAACGCGAGCCTCTAGCTTGCGCAGGCGTTTGGACGCAAGCGAGACGCATGCGCTACTTCTCTGTGCGGTCATTCTTTTCCTTCCGTCGCGTGGCCGCCGCCGCTTGTGTCTGGGCCGACCGAAGGTTCTTCGGGATGCAAAGTGATTGGACCGGCTTGCGGCGCGTATTTGTTGAGAAACTCGGTGAATCCTTGCCCGCGTGGAAGACGTCCGGGCACGATATTGCAAGTGAGTGCCTTGGCTTCCATGATGGTGACGTTCGGTTCGCCAGAGATGGTAAGAAGATCATTGGCTGCGCCGCCCCGCACCAGGCCGGCTGTCCCAAAATGATAAGGTAGCGCGACCTGGTGCACGCGTTTTCCGTTGATCCGCAACGGCCGAATCCTGCGGCTAACCAGTGCGCGCGCTTCAATCGCCGCGCGCAGACTAACAATGCAAATGTAATCACCATTTTTGATGCCGAGCTCGCGCGCAAGCTGAGGTGAAATTTCGGCGAACATCTCCGGCTGCAATTCGGCGAGATGACTGAGAAAGCGCGACATGCCACCGGCCGTATGGTGCTCGGTCAACCGATAGGTGGTCAGCACAAATGGAAATCTCGAATCGCCCGGCGGCGCGAACCGATTGTCATTACGCGCGAACCAGTTCACCGGCGGATTGGTGTCGTGCGAATACAATTCATTTGAAACGGGCGACTCGAGCGGCTCGTAATGAGTCGGCAATGGTCCGTCCTTCAAACCTTTTGGCACGTAAAGCCAGCCCAGGCCGTCCTCATGCAAGACAAACGGCGCGTCCCCGGGGATTGCATCCAAGCCTTCCGCGCCTAGCT
>QHOV01000160.1 GCA_003218885.1 Verrucomicrobiota bacterium
CCGCCGGTAATATGGAAATTCGCGCTCCCGGCGGTTGAATTCTGCCGTGTGAACTCGGCGGCGGTTGCGCGATAGCGCTTCGTCGGGCACGACCGAATGCAGCATCTCGTGATAGAGCACATAGCGCAAAAACCAACACGGCACAAACGGCTGGTCCAACGCAGCATTTATCCGAATGAGTCGATCTTCCTCTTGGATTGTGCCAAAAATGAAATTTTCTCTGGGCCGGTGCTTTCGACGACGCCCCCACGTGACTTTGTAGCCGCGAAGACGTCCACGGAAAAACCGTTCATTCAAGTCGTCAAAGATTGCACGCAAATCAAAGTGGGTTCCCTCATGACGTAAATTCAACTGCTGTTGCATCGGCAGCTTGGGGTGAGCGAGCTTCTGTTTCGTCTTTTTCTTCTTCTTTGCCATGAGGACCCTCCAAAAACGCGAGACTACTTTAGTGGTCTCCAAATCTGGTGACAAGCGAAGCGCAAATCTTTGTGCAAGAAGTGTTGTAAGCTACTTATCTGCAGCCTATTAGCTGCAAAGATGAAGCGGCGTAGGTTCACCATAGCGCCGAACACAAAATAATGGGCTGACCTCCCAGTTAACGACGCATTGATTCCTCGGACGTTTTGCCACGATCGCAACTTGTGTATAATCGTTCTGATTGCCGGGGTGAAAGCGCCGGAAGCTTAAACGGATCACAAAGCATGACACCTTTTCTGCGAAAGTTGCTTGGCCAAAACTGGCTTCTGCTCGTGACCGTGCTCGCGCTCGCTGTCTTTGGAGTCGTAGCGATCTATAGCGCGACTTCCAGCCGCAGTGACCCGTACGCAGCCGATTTCTGGCGAAAGCAGGCGAATTGGGTGGCCGTCGGTGTCTTTGCGTTCATGGTGACCAGTTTGATTCATTACCGTTGGGTCCGTTGGGGCGCGTTGCCGATGTACCTCGCGGGCATTGTCTTTCTGATCCTGACCAAGTTTATCGGAACCAAAGTTTATGGGGCGCGTAGCTGGCTGCATTTGGGGCCGATCAATTTTCAACCCGCGCAGCTTGCGGTTGTGGCCGGGATCATGGTTTTGGCGATATTTTTAACTCAATTTCGCGAGATGCATCCGATGCTGCGGTTGCTGCTCTCGGGAGCGATTGCGGGCGCACCCTGCCTGCTCATCCTGATGCAGCCCGACTTGGGCGAGGTCATTATTTGGATCCCAGTGCTCCTGGCGCTGTGGTTCGTTGGCGGCCTGCCGCTGCGCTATTTGATTTGCGTCATTCTGATTGGGATCGCTTTTATTCCGATAGCAATCAATTTCGGGCTTAAGCCTTATCAGCAACAGCGGATCACCGCCTTTACACATCCCGACATCGATAAGCAGGGATCTGCCTGGGCAATCAATCAATCTCTCATTGCCATCGGCTCAGGCGGTTGGTCGGGCAAGGGATTCAAAGCGCCAAACACGCAGATCGAGCTCGGCTTTCTTCCCGCTACTGCTGTGCACAACGACTACATCTTCTCCGCCATCGGAGAGCAATGGGGATTTGTCGGTGGAATATTTCTCATTGGTGGGTTTGTCCTGCTCCTGATGACATGTCTTTTTGTTGCGTTCGTGGCTGGTGATCAATTGGGCCTGCTTCTCGTTGTGGGCATCACCGCTCTTATCTTCACGCACATTTTCCAAAACATGGGAATGACGATCGCGTTGCTGCCGATCACCGGTGTGCCGCTGCCGCTGATCAGTTACAGCGGTTCTTTTGTGTTAATGATCATGTTTGGTCTCGGACTCGTGAACAGCGTTTGGATCCATCGAAAGATTCCCGCGTAGCCAGGCGCTCCCGCACACGACCGGCCGGCGGGCCACGCAATAGCTGCTCGTTTGGCCGCACGATTTACTTTAGCGTGCGGTCGTCTAAAATCGGCCGCGACACATGGAAACCGATTACAAGGTCAAGCTGGAGGTTTTCGAGGGGCCGCTCGATCTGCTCCTTTACTTGATCAAACAGGATGAGATCGATATCTACGACATCTCGCTTGAACGCATCACCAGCCAGTACCTCGAGTATCTTCAAGCGTTCAAAGAACTGAATATCGAACTGGCCGGTGAATTTATCGTGATGGCGGCAAACCTGATATACCTGAAAAGCCGCAGCCTGTTGCCGCTCGACCAGCAGCCGCCCGAAGAAGATGCCGGGGAAGAGGATCCCCGCTGGGAGTTAATCCGGCAACTGATTGAGTATAAAAAATTCAAAGAAGCAGCAGCCGAACTGCATCTGCGCGCGTTGGAACAAGAGAGGATTTTTGCTCGAGAAGGCGGCCCATCTTCAGCACTCAAGGAACCGCTGCGCCTGGGCGAGGTTGGAATTTTTCAGCTCATAAACGCCTTCCAAACGGTGATCAAAAGGATTGAAGCGCGCCAGGATGTACAGGAAATTTTTGGCGAGCGTTTTAGCGTTTCCGAGAAGATCGATGCGATTTTGCAGCGGGTTGCGACCGGCACTCCGCTCCGTTTTTCTGATTTGTTTGGAGCTGCCGTGTCGCGCGTAGAAGTAGTGGTGACGTTTCTGGCGCTTCTGGAGCTGATTCGTCTCAAACAAGTCCGCGCCATCCAAAAAAACATCTTCGAAGAAATTGAAATCGCGCCCGCGCCAACGTGAGTGTCTGAAGCCATGCCGCGAATTCTGATCGCAGGATGTGGTTATGTCGGGCAAGCGGTAGCCGATTTGTTTCATGCTGCCGGCTGGACAGTCGAAGGCTGGACTCACTCTGCGGAATCGGCAGCGAGGCTGTCAGCAAACCCGTATCCGCTGCGCGGGGTGGATGTCTCACGGCGCGCTCAGGTTGCTGAACACGGAGGAATGTTCGACGCGGTGATACACTGCGCCAGTTCGCGCGGCGGCGATGCCGAAACGTATCGTCAAGTTTACCTCGACGGCGCACGCAATCTCCTCGAAACGTTTCCTGGATCAAAACTGCTCTTTACAAGCAGCACCAGCGTTTACGCGCAAAGCGGCGGCTCGTGGGTAACGGAACAGAGCGAGACAAAACCGGTGCGCGAGACGAGCCGCATCCTGCTCGAAACGGAGAAATTGGTGCTCGACCATCGCGGCATCGTCGCGCGACTCGCTGGAATCTATGGACCGCGACGGTCTGCTTTGTTGAGCAAATTCCTTGAAGGCACGGCGATCATTGATCCGGAAAACGATCGCTTCGTTAACCAGGTGCATCGAGACGATATCGCGACCGCACTCTTCTTTTTATTAGGTCGAGAAGCTGAGGGCGCTCAGATTTGCAACGTGGTTGACGATCAGCCGATTCTGCAAAGCGAATGCTACCGCTGGCTCGCGCAGAGGCTGAATCGTCAACTGCCGGCGATTGGGAAATCAAAAGGACCGCGCAAACGGGGCGACAGCAATAAGCGGGTGAGCAACGCAAAGTTGCGTCGCTTGGGGTGGACAGCGCGGTATCCGACGTTTGTCGAAGCTATGGAAAAGAGCATTCTGCCCAGCTTCGCAGACGGCATCTGGACTCCGTCCCATTAACGGCGGGCTCAAGCCCGGTGTTAACGAAAGTTCCTAGGCGACCTGCGCGGTTGCGGTAGCCGCTGCTTCAGCGGCGCTGTGAAGTTCGTGTCGTTCGCCGAACAACTGGCGGATCACCTCTTCCACGGGCACTTCCTGCACGTTGATATCGCTAACATCGCAAGCTTCGAGCAGCTCGCGACAGGTTTCTGTGACTTTTGCGCGCGGAACTTTCAGCTGCACCGAAACTGGCGTTTGTTCGGTAACTTCACCGAAGCGAGAAAGATCCCGTGTCGCCTCTTTTTCGAAGGTAAGACTCAGGATTTTGTATCCGGAAAAGCGATCGACGATCTCTTCCAGCGGACCGTCGAAAAAGATTTTGCCGTGGTCGATCACCAGCACGCGATGGCACAACTCCTCGATATCCTGCATGTAGTGGCTGGTTAGTAATGTGACGATGTGATGTTCTTCATTGTAGAGGCGCAGGAACTCGCGCACTCGTTTTTGACTGACTACATCCAACCCGATCGTCGGTTCATCGAGAAACAGCACACGCGGCTCATGAATGAGCGCAGCGATCAGCTCCATTTTCATTCGCTCGCCCAGGGAGAGTTCGCGCACCATCACATTCATTTTGTCTCGCACCTCCAAAAGTTCCGACAATCCATCCACGACTTTTCCAAACCGGTCGCGGTCGATTCCGTAGATCGCGCGGTTAAGTTCAAGCGATTCCTGTGCGGGCAGGTCCCACCACAGCGCATTCTTTTGTCCCATCAGCAGGCTGAACTGGCGCTTCATCTCGTTGCGTCGTTCCCATGGAACAAAGCCGAGCACGCGCGCGTCACCCGAAGTTGGGTTCAGCAACCCCGAAAGCATTTTGAGCACAGTAGTTTTCCCAGCTCCGTTCGGGCCCAGGAATCCGACAAACTCGCCTTCCTCGCTTTGAAACGAGACTTGGTCTGCTGCTCGCGTCTCATCGTACCGTCGCCTTAACAATCCTTTGATCGAACCCCAGAGCCCACGCTCTTTGCGGTAAGTGCGATAGACTTTGGTCAATCTGGAAGCTTCAATCGCCGCCATAAAACCTGAAGCAAGCTACGTAGTGACGCTGAATGAGCAAAATGATCGCGTGTTAGCCCGCCGGCCTTTTATCCATCGGCGGTGATAGACCGCCGCTACAGAAGCTCGTCGATACACGCCAGCAAGTGAGAGACGGTCTCTTCCGTTTCATCTCCCATGTTTGAGAGGCGAAAAGTTTGGCCGCGAATCTTCCCGTAACCGGGATCAATCACCAGATGATGTTTCTCCCGAAGTTTCCTCGCGAACTCCAGCACGTCGATGCCTTTATTGTTTGTCACGCAGGTGAGCGTTTTCGATCGGAATCCTCCCTCCGCAAAGAACTCAAAGCCCGCGCGGCCAACCCAGTCGTGCACGAGCGCGTTCGTGCGCGCGTGTCGAGCAAAACGTGCCTCCAGACCTTCTTCGAAAATTTCGCCGAGCTTGAATTGCAGCGCGTGCATGTGCCCAATGCTGGGTGTGCTCGGCGTTATCCATTGTGCCTGCTGTTTTTTGAACTCCAGAAAATCGAAGTAGAATCCACGGTTCGCAATCTTTTCGGCGCGCGAGAACCCCTTTTGGGAAACGGAGAACAACGAAAAACCCGGCGGAAGCGCCAGCGCTTTTTGCGCGCCAGTGAGCATCACGTCGATGCCGAGCGCGTCCATTTCGATTTTCACCGCTGAGAATGACGAAACGGTATCGACGACGAGTGCTACGTCGGGATACCTAGCGAGAACACGGCAGATTTCCTCCAGCGGGTTCATCACGCCCGTCGAGGTCTCACTGTGGGTCAATGTGACCGTATCGAATTTGCCGGTCGCCAATTGGCGGTCGACGTCTTTCGGGTCGATGTGTTTTCCCCAATCGACTTGAAGCGGCTCGGCGTTTTTTCCGCAGCGCTTTGCGACATCGAACCATTTGTCTGAGAACGCGCCGCACATACAGCAGAGCACGCCGCGATCAGCGAAGTTGCGGATTGAAGCTTCCATCACGCCCCATGCAGAGGAAGTCGAAAGGAACACTGGCTGCTTCGTTCCAAATAGCGTCTGAAGCCCTGGGTGAATCGCGCGGTAAAGATTTTTGAAATCCTCACCACGATGACCAATCATCGGAAGCGAAAACGCCGCCCACGTTTTTTCTGACACTTCAACGGGGCCGGGAATGAAAAGCTTGTCGTGCGGATGCATGGATGGAACATCGAACATCCTACCCGCCTTCGCAAAGCTACGGCGTGGGACGCATCCAACGTCCAACATCGCAAATTCTGGGGAGCACACGCTGCCAGGCTGTCGCATCCGGCAGCTTGCCGGACGCATATGTGCGAACGATGCGATCGACGTTAAAGTTTCGCCAGCTCGCTTGCTACATACATGACTAAGATGTACGCGTCACCCATGCGTCGCTTCTTTGTTCTTTGCGTCTTTATCGCAGGCGCAATCGTGGCGCGCGCTGAATCGCCGGGCTACCTCGTGTTTGTTAGTAATGAACGCTCAGCCGATGTCACCGTGATTGATGGCGCGACGGATGCGGTAATTACCACTTTTCCGGTCGGGAAACGGCCGCGTGGGATTCACGCGACGCCGGATGGGAAACGACTCTTTGTGACATTGAGCGGCTCGCCGCGATTGGCGCCCGGTGTGGATGAAAATCGCGCGCCGGCGGACAAGCGCGCTGATGGCCTCGGTGTGATTGACGCAGCAGCCCACAAGTTGATCGATCGCTGGCACGTCGGGTCGGACCCTGAGCAATTCGCGCTCAGCAAAGATGGAAAATTCGCCTTCATCGCGAACGAAGACGATGCCAGCGCGTCGATTGTCGATCTCGATTCAGGACAATCGCGCGGCAAAGTAAAAGTCTCCGAGGAGCCCGAAGGCGTCGGCGTGAATCCGAGCAACGGCGAAGTGTACGTGACCTGCGAAGAAAAAGGCGAGGTGTTCGCGATCGATGTCGATGCGCAGCGCGTGATAGCAAAAATCGAGACCGGAGGGCGGCCGCGTTCCGTTGCATTTCTCCCCGATGGCTCGCGCGCCTACGTCGCCTGCGAGAA
>QHOV01000161.1 GCA_003218885.1 Verrucomicrobiota bacterium
CATTCGGCGGCTGAAACGTTGCTCGTAAACGCTGCGCAGTTGCGGTTGATAACTGTGATGGTTAGTGGGCCCAAGAAGCGTCCCGCTCAATCGGCATCGCGCCACATTCGAGAAGTTTCCCTTGATAGGATCGGTTTCCGAAATGTCGATCTTGTAGAAATCAGGATGGGCGAATCGGAATGCGTTTTGCTTGAGGAATTCCCGGTCCGCAGACAGCATGCCGTTGTCGCCAAGCTGATAAAGTGGAGACTCCGCCTTTGCTGTGAGACGGACCTCGTACCCGACCGGTTTTTCCAAGAACAAACGCGCCAGTGCAAACAGCGAATACGCGACTGAGCCGGACTTGATCTGCGCTACTACATTTTCGAATGCGAGTGAATATGGGAGGAAACGGATCGTGACTGGCGGCATCCGCGTAACTGGAACATGCTCACTTGACCGAGGTCGACCTTCTCCGCCATGTCTTCTTGAGCGCGCACGGTGGCCCCCCCCGCGAAGCCTTTCGGAGTCGCGCCCTACCTTCTTACGTTCCGGTCCATCGAGGATCTTACCGTTTTGCGTTCGGCGTTGGATGCTGGACGTTCGGCGTTTTGGCTTACCGCGTAGCGGGCCCTGTGTCGCTTTTTGCCCCCCGCTCTCTTCTTCGCCTGTATAATGCTCATAGTCCCTCGCCCCACCAGGTTCTTTCACCCACGCAGGCAGCAGCTTTAGATCGAGCAGATCGGCAGGCTCGACACGAGAAGAGGTCATCAATTTCATCTACTCGAACGACCGACGGAAGCAAACGTGATGAATCTTGATAGGGAACGCGCGGGAGCGTCCGGACATCGCAACGCGATATCAGGACCCAAACCCGAAAATGATTGACAAGCCGCCCAATTCATTTACTTCCACTTGCTGTGCCCGGATAATCCCTAAGTTTTCCGGTGACTTACCCACGCTCGACTAATACAAACCGAACAAATTTTTATGGCGGAAAAATCGATCGAAGAGAAGGTCAAGGACATCATCGTCGAGCAACTCGGCGTCAACCCAGAACAGGTCACACCGCAGGCCTCCTTCATTGAGGATTTGGGCGCAGACTCGTTGGATATTGTCGAACTGGTGATGGCCTTTGAAGAGGAGTTTGGGGTCGAAGTGCCCGACGAAGACGCGGAGAAACTGCAGACCGTCGGCGACGTCATCAAATACATCGAAGACAAATCGTCCAAACAGTAGCGCGACCTCGAGCGCTTTTGGAACTCACCCATCGTCGAGGCATTAACACGGCTCACGCCGTGTTTTTTGCTTGTCGGTTGCGTAACAAAGACGCGAGGCTCAGACTAGGTTTCGATGAGTTTCCCGCTGTTGGAAAAACCATTGTTTGAAATAGGCGGTCATTACGTCACGTTTCTGGGCCTGATTGCGTTCGCCGGCTTTTTCACGGCTGGACTACTCATCGCTCGATTCCTACAAAGTCAGATCGTCCGCCGTTTTTTCAGTCGTTTCAAAATCGACGTAAACTTCGTTGCGATCGTCACGACCATATTAAGTCTGGCGTCGATCATTTTCTTTGGTGTCACTGCGATCAACGCCGCGGGGATTCCATTGCCTTGGAACGCGGCGCTTCCGGGGATCAAGCTGAGTCTGCTTCAGATTTTTCTACTGGTTGCGCTGGTGATCGCGGTGTTTTGGATCTCATCCAGGACGAAACATTTTCTTTTCAACCGGCTGCTTGCGCAAAGTGGACTGGATCGTTCTTTGCAGTACGCCATCGCCCAGGTCGTCAGCAACATCGTGCTGGTGGTCGGCATCGTCATTGTTCTGGAAAACACGGGCATTCATCTGGCTGCACTGACGGTTTTTGCCGGCGCAGTTGGCGTAGGCGTCGGATTCGGTCTGCAAAACATCGCCAGCAATTTCATCAGCGGTCTGGTCATTCTGGCAGAGCGACCGATCACGATCGGGGACCGCGTGGAAGTGGCGGGTGTGATTGGTAGGGTGCAGCAAATTCGCGCACGCAGCACGGTCATTATCACAAACGATAATATTGCGATGATCGTGCCCAACTCGAAATTCATCGACTCGCCAGTGACGAACTGGCATTATGGCGATCCGCGCGTGCGATTTCGTCTGCCGGTAGGCGTAGCTTACGGCAGCGATATCGCAAAAGTGCGCGAAACTCTGCTGGCTGTGGGACGTGAAAATCCCAATACGTTAGAAGAACCGGCGCCGAGCGTTTTTCTTAAAAAATTCGGTGACAGCTCAATCGACTTCGAGCTAGTGGTCTGGAGCAGTGAGATGAGCGCTCGCCCAAGCCGCTATCGCAGCGATCTCAACTTCGCCATCGTTGAGAAATTTCTTGAGGCCAAGATCGAGTTTCCGTTTCCCCAGCGCGACCTACACATTCGCGACGGCGTGCTTAAGGTGGAAAACGTCGCAGCCGAAGAAAAAGCGGAACGATCACAGCCCTAGGCGACTGATCAGCACCCGTATCCAAACCGTCCCAGTGCTCCCCATGCCGCCCGGCAACGCGATTCCGCTTCCCCAAGGCGTGGCGAAAGTAGTCACGCTGGCCGAACTGCAGAATTGCGGCGCATGGCGACGGGCGTTTCAGAATAAATGTCAAGACCATCGCTACTACGAGATCGTCGAAGAAACGTTGCAGAACGACTTCGAACATCATTATCTGCTGCTCAAGGACTCTTCGGGGAACGCACGCGCTATCCAGCCGGTGTTTTTTGTTCGGCAAAATCTTGTCCAAGGCGTGCCGGGCAAAATTCGTTCCGTCGTCGATGTCATTCGCAAACTTTTCCCGCGCTTTCTCACGATGCGGGTGTTGATGGTTGGTTGTGGGGCCGGTACTGGAGACCTGGGCGGATGCGATCAGAGGGACGAAGCATGGGTGGCAAACGCGCTGCGAGCGAGCCTTCTGACTTATGCCCGGCGAAACAAAGCTTCCTTGGTCGTTTTGAAGGATTTTCCGGCGAACTATCGCTCGGCGGTCGAAACGTTTGCCTTGAGCGGGTATACCCGAATTCCAAGTATGCCGATGACGCGGCTGCCGCTCCGTTATGAGAACTGGGATGAATATTTTCGCACGCTCAGCAAAGCGACCCGGAAAGATTTGCGCCGAAAATTCCGCAAAGCCGGGCGCGCGCCGAAGATCGAGATGGAGGTCGTGAGCGAGATCGCGCCTTTTATCGATGAAATCTATCCGCTGTATCTGGCCGTTCATGAGCGGTCGCCGTTAAAATTTGAAACACTGACCAGGGATTATTTTCTGGCTGTCGCGGAACGGATGCCGGAACGGGCGCGTTTCTTCATCTGGCGACAAAGCGGCAAAATCGTCGCATTCAGTTTTTGCCTAGCCTGTGGCGAGGCGATTTATGACGAATGCATCGGACTCGATTACAGCGTCGCGCTCGATCTGCATCTGTATTTTTACACGCTCCGCGACATCATTACATGGGCGCTGCAACAACGATTGAAATATTACTACAGCAATCCGCTAAACTATGAGCCGAAGCTGCATCTGGATTGCGAATTGGTGCCGCTCGACCTGTATGTGCGCCACACCAGCGCTCTGCTGAATCCAATATTTTGTCACCTGATCAAATATCTCGGGCCGACGCGGCACGAACCTGTTTTGCAGCGCTTTCCAAACGCCGATCAGCTCTGATGGCGGCGTTCTGTAGCCACGGCCCTGCGGGCCGTCCGTTAGTCCCAGCGCTCTTCTAACCGGCCACAGGCCGGTGGCTGTAAGCCTTTGCGAATTAGGTTGCGACGCCGTTATGGCGCGCTAGAAAAGCGGATGCAAAATCGCCCCTCCGGTTTCGGCAACCCTTGGCTGCAGCTCGGCCTGAGTGTGGTCTGTGTACTCGTGTCCGAGTTTCTTTTGAAGCGCGGCGCAACGGATATCGCGGAACCTGACAGCGCTTTCTCCTGGACGGGAATCAATGGTCTTGAATCGCCGCTGGTGTGGTGGGCAATTCTTCTGATCATCGCCAGTTTCATTAGCTGGCTGTATGTGCTCCGGTACGTTCCTCTCACCGTCGCTTATCCCCTGTCGCGAATAGTCGATGTTCTGGTGCCGCTGGGCTGTTGGGTTTTTTTGGGCGAATTGATCTCGGCTCTTCGCTGGTGCGGTATTGCGCTGGTGATTATCGGATTAGCGCTGGTGGCGAAACCAATTGCACAAATCGAGGAACGCCTGTGAGCATTCTCGCCTTTTTCTTCATCGTCGTTTCTTTGCTAAGCTTTGTAGTGGCCCAGCTCATCCTGAAAAGAGCGATGGAATTCTCAGCGACGAACGGTCTGCGCAACTCTCGCTTCGTTTCGCTCGCCGCTACCGGCATAGCTCTAATGACAGTTTCCTTTTTCCTCACTCTCGGGCTGCTCCAGCGATTCGACCTTAGTTATCTCTATCCATTTCAGGGCTTGAGCGTGATTTTCATCACGCTAATGGCGGCCGTAGCGTTGAAGGAAAAGCTGAACCTGCGGCTGACCGTCGGCGCGCTACTCATCACTACGGGGATTGTTCTGGTTTCACTCAGCTAGCAATAGATTGTAGGGCAACCGCTTCGGTTGCCGTCCCGCGGGTAGGCAAGCGATGCGCTTGCCCTACAATGGCTGCGCTAATAACGGCCAGAGTTTTTCCAGAGTCGTTAGATTGATTGCACGAATCTTGTCTCCAACAGGTACTCTGATTTTTGGGTGATCCAATTCCGCGGCGAAACGCTGTTTGCGCCGCGCATATTTCGGCGGCGAATACGCGCCACAAATATCGCCACCGATGATCCGGCAAGATTCGCGCAGCATTCCAAGCGCCCACTGAAGATCGGCGACCGAGAACCTGCCGCTCTCCCAGTTTGTCACCGCCTCTTCGATGCGCAGGCAATCGAGATCGATTGTGATGTAGATATTTTCGCCAGTGAGACTTCTCGAAAATTGCTCAAAACGCTCGCGCCAATTTTCGCGCAGGATAGCGCCTCTTCGTTGTCGATCCTTCATCGGCCGATCATCTGCCCACGGATGCACTTCAAGAATCCCGGCGCGTTCAGCGCGACGGTTACCGAAAATCTGGTGTGGCCACCAGCATTCGAAATTACCACAGCCCCAGACACTCACGCACCGCACATGCGGAAGCTCCAGTGCGCGATTGACCCAACCACCGCACCCCCATTTCGGAGGGCGCACGTCCCAATCAGGATGGTTGTCGAACGAAACGAGCACGACCGATCCAGCAACGCGCCGCAATCGAAGCGCCGTTAAATAATGGAAGTCGCCCGACCCGTAAAGGAGGAAAGGCACCGCGAGATTCGTCTCATGCTCCCGATAAAACTCGGCAATCAAACGCGGCGGCGCAGAGAAGCGCAGTTGCGGCCCCCATGCGCGCGCGTCAACCACAGGCAGGGCGAACGGCTCATTCCGCCACGCGTCATCTAAGTTCAGATGTTTGAGCTGTTGCATCGTTCCGCGGAACAAGTTTTCGCTACCTCTCCACGACTATCAACGGTTCGCTTATGCAATCATTGCGGTCCGATCAAGCTTATGCGCGCAGTTGCCCCATTGGGCGCGAAGCTAAAGTGATACTGTGGAAGAGACTCAAGTCGAAAAACTAAAAGAGCACGAGAAAGAACACGATTTCCTTTGCGTAGTTAGCGACGCGTTCCGTGTTTTCGCCCGTCGCTCCTCGGTGATGCTCGGCAGCGCTTGGGCATTTGCTGGAGCTGTGCTTGTCATCCTCGTCTGGCTCCTTACTGGCCCCACTTTTCATTTCTCCGACACTTGGCAGCTGATCATTAACACGGCTACCACAGTCATCACCTTTCTCATGGTCTTTTTGATTCAGAACACGCAAAACCGCGACGCAAAAGCAGTTCATTTGAAATTGGACGAACTCATTCGCGCGATCAAAGACGCGCGCAATGAACTCGTCGATCTCGAGGACCTTTCCGATGAGGAGCTCCAGAAGCTCGAAGCACAGTTCCGGCGCATGCGCCAACGAGCCGAGAACGACGATGGAAGTCCTTCTCGCCACGTCGACCCTGTCGAAACCGCTGCAAGTCCGCGTTAAGCAGGTTCGCGTGCGGTTCGCCTGCCTTAACGCGGCCGTTGGCCGAGACTACGAGCCAGTGGCTCCAATCGGTCCAATGCTCGCGCGGCACGAGCGTCATTAGATCGCGCTCGATTTTTTCTGCGTCTTTATGCTTTGTCAGTCCGAGCCGCTGCGATAAACGGATCACATGCGTGTCCACGACGATGCCTTCGTTCTTATGAAAGGCATTACCCAGCACTACATTCGCAGTTTTGCGTCCGACGCCTGGCAACGCGTTTAATTCCTCCATCGTATCCGGAACTTTCCCACCGTGTTCCTCTGCGATTGCGCGCATCGCAGCGCGAATGCTTTTTGTCTTGCTGCGATAAAACCCCGTCGATTTAATTGCGTTTTCGAACTCGGCCTGCGGCGCGTTCGCATAATCTCTCGCCGTGCGATATTTCTTGAACAACGCGGGCGTGACCATGTTCACCCGCTTGTCCGTGCATTGCGCCGAGAGGATCGTCGCCACGAGCAGCTCGAGCGGGTTCCGAAAAACCAGCTCGCAATGCGCATTCGGGTAAACTTTCGGCCAAGCTTTAATTAATTGCTTCACTCGTTCCCGCGCAGTCATACGCTTGTTCCTATCAACATTCTTTGCGTTGTCATCCTGAACGAAGTGAAGGAGCTCACAATCGATGATCGATTACTCAATGAAACTTGTGTATTCAAATCTTCGATTGTGCGGTCCCTCGCTCTGGTCGGGATAACCGGTCATTGGCTATGGATTTAAAGCAACGAATTATGCGGGAGCCTGCTACGCAAGCAATGGATCGTCGCCCGATCGCCACCCGGAATCGAAAATGGGCACAGGCAACGACGACTTGGCTCGCCGCGCGAAATGTTTCACCGAACACAATTTCGATTGCCGGCATGTGCGCCTGCATTGTCGCAGGCATTGCGCTGGGCGTAACTTCAATCGCCGACTATCGAATCTTGTGGCTCATCGCCGCGCTTGGCGCGCAATTGCGGCTGACCGCAAACATGCTCGACGGGATGGTTGCGCTTGCGTCCGGTCGCGCTTCAAAAGTGGGCGAACTTTACAATGAAGTCCCGGATCGTATTTCCGACGCGGCAGTCTTCATCGGCGCCGGTTTCGCGTGGGGTGGAAACGTTGCGCTCGGTTATATCGCTACAATTCTGGCGATCTTCACCGCTTACGTTCGCGCAGCGGGCAAGATCGCGGGTGCGCCTAACGAGTTTTGCGGACCGATGGCAAAACAACATCGGATGCTGGTCATCACGCTAATCTGCTTGTATTCCGCAGTCACTCCACATTCGTGGCAAACGATTTCGTTAAACGATTCGGAGATCGGTCTGATGACTCTTGGGCTTGCGGTCATCGTCGTGGGTTGCGTGATCACGGTTATTCGGCGGCTCGGCCGAATCGCATGCGCTCTGAAATGAACCCAATTACGCGAGA
The DNA here is from genome assembly GCA_003218885.1 of Verrucomicrobiota bacterium. Lineage (GTDB taxonomy): Bacteria > Verrucomicrobiota > Verrucomicrobiia > Chthoniobacterales > UBA10450 > Udaeobacter. The sequence goes on from QHOV01000161.1 coordinate 7,503, forward strand.
GCGACTTTTCGGATTCCGTCACGCTTTTGACGATCGCGTGACCGTTGTTCTGACGCTGACGGCTCTCATTCTTCTCCTGTTAGCACCGCTTCTGATTTTTGTTGTGACCCGGGCAGCCAACAGCACCAGCGATAAGAGAAAGGAACTCTGGGATCGTTATCGATCCTGGATTTGGCTGGCTCTATTCATCCTCATTCCCATTCTTGCAGGCGCTTTCTGGACGATTCTGGGCGTGGCCACCCTGTGTTTTCTTTGTTATCGGGAGTATGCTCGGATCACCGGCTTATTTCGGGAACGAACCATCAGTCTCATCGTGGTCATCGGGATTCTCTTCATCACTTTCGCCGCGCTGGATAATTGGTATCGACTCTTTGTCGCACTGTTTCCCCTGACGGTGGCGTTGATTGCCACAGGTGGCTTGATTCCCGATCAACCGAAGGGCTACATCCAACGCGTCGGCCTGGGTGTGCTTGGGTTTGCTCTCTTCGGAAGTGCGCTCGGTAATCTCGGCTACATGGCGAACGATTGGAATTATCGGCCGATCCTTTTGCTGATCATCTTCGCCGTGGAGCTCAATGACATCTTTGCTTACATCTGTGGCCATTTATTCGGTCATCGAAAATTTGTCCCAAACACCAGCCCGAACAAAACGGTGGGCGGCGCACTCGGCGCAATCGTGCTGACTACGCCACTCTTTGCGCTCGGCGCGCATTTTGTCTGGTTCGGCACAGCGCTCGACACGCCCGTCCGCTTGCTGGGCCTTGGTATCATCGTCAGCGTGGTGGGGCAGTTCGGCGATCTGATGCTTTCCTCCATTAAGCGTGATCTCGGCCTGAAGGACACGGCAAAACTCATCCCCGGGCACGGCGGCATTCTCGACCGGTTCGATAGTCTCATCCTTGTCGCGCCGGCCGTGTTTCATTACGTCAACCACTTTGTCGGCTTCGCTGTCGGCCAACCGCAGCAAATCTTTAGTGGATAGGGAATCTGATGGAGCCCTGGAAACTTCAGCCTGCCCACGATACCGGCCTTACGCCGAGCGAGCGGTTTCGCAGCGTGCGGCGCGAAAGCGGACTTCTCGAAAGCCTCGCGCATCATATTTGTTTTTCGATGCTGCGAAGTTATTTCGCGGTCGCGCATCGACTCACGATCATTGGCCGTGAAAAGCTACCGGCACACGGACCGTTTGTGCTCGTCGCGAATCATTGCAGCCATCTCGACGCGCTGGCTCTTGGAGCAGCACTAGCTCCCCGTCATCGCGAACGCGCCTTTCCCATCGCCGCTGGGGACGTTTTCTTTCAAAGCACTGTGACCAGCACGTTCTCGGCAATCATGCTCAACGCTTTGCCAATGTGGCGAAAAAATTGCGGCCCACACGCTCTGGCCGATTTGCGCCGCAAATTACAACAAGAAAAAGCGATCTTCATCATCTTCCCGGAAGGCGGCCGCAGTCGCACAGGCTCGATGATGCCCTTCAAGCACGGACTCGGGATGCTCATCGCAGAAACAAACGTGCCCGTTGTTCCTTGTGGTCTCGCGGGAACCTTCGAAGCTCTGCCGCCACATCGAACGCTTCCGCGGCCTGTGGCGATCAAGTTGGTTATCGGAGATGCGCTCCAGTTTGCATCAACAGCCAATGATCGCACCGGCTGGTCGCAGATCGCAGCCCAGGTCGAATCCCCTGTCCGAGATTTAGTTGCTCAATCCCGCACTGCGTAATCAGCCAATTTCTGTTCCAAATGCGGTGGAACATGGGCGACGATCACGGCATCGCTGCCTTCATAGCGTAATTCAACCACGTGACCGACTCGATGAATCTCGGCGATCAACGCAGATTCATTCGATGGAATACGAAAGCGAGAGCGCAAGCGCCATGAACTGAGCGCATTTTCCAACGCCCCCACAAGTTTGTTAACTCCTTCTCCCGTGCGGGCTGAGATTGCGACACTACCTGGAAAACGTTTCGTGTAAGACTCAGCTAGTTCGCGATTCGGCAAATTATCGATCTTGTTGAAAACGATCAGGGTCTGCTTGCCGAAAGCGTCCAGCTCTTTGATCACGCCATCGACCGCTTCCATCTGCTCGTCCACGCGCGGATGGCTCAGATCGACAATGTGAATGAGCAGATCGGCTTCGCTGACCTCCTCAAGCGTCGCCTTGAATGATTCGATCAGTGTATGGGGAAGTTTTCGTAAGAACCCAACTGTGTCCGTCAACAGGACCCGCTGTTTGTTAGGCAGAACAAAACTGCGCGTTGTGGGATCCAGTGTGGCAAATAGTTTGTTCTCGGTTACGACATCGGCGCCGGTAAGCAAATTCAGCAGCGTCGATTTTCCGGCGTTTGTGTAGCCCACCACAGCGGCGACCGGCCATTGATGTCGTTTGCGACTTTCGCGCTGTATCGTGCGCGTTTTGCGCACGGCTTCCAGGTCCCGTTCGAGCCGTGCAATCCGCTCCTGCACGCGGCGGCGATCAACTTCCAATTGCGTTTCCCCCGGCCCACGTGTGCCGATTCCGCCAGTCTGCCGCGACAAGTGATGCCACATCCGGGTGAGACGCGGCAAAAGGTACTGCAATTGGGCGAGCTCAATCTGCAATCGACCTTCCCGGCTGCGCGCACGCTGCGCAAAGATGTCGAGAATCAATTGCGTTCGATCGAGAACCTTGCGCGCGAATAAATTTTCCCCCGTTGATCCTGACATGATTCTTTAATGGACTCCGCTTTGCCGCGACCGATGTAGTATGGAGCCGTCGGTTTCGGCAATTTTTGCGTCACGGTATCGACAACCTCGGCTCCCGCGGAGTTCGCCAGCTCGCGCAACTCCTCGAGAGAATCGTGCAAGTCCCACTTCGAGACGCCTTTCTTTTCCAGGCCAATCAGGAGCGCGCGCTCCTGAGTTTTTTTCGGACGCGTTTCAATCATCCCTTGTGCGAACCTCCGAAAGCATCCGGAGCAGGATCCATTTCACGGCTTCGTTGTGACTAAGAAGCGACAAGTTCAGCGGTGAAAAACTAGTTTGCCGCCGAAACCAGGTCAACTGTCTTTTGGCGTAACGGCGGGTCGCTTGCTGAATCTGAGCGATACATTGCAAGAGCGACATCCTTCCTTCGAGCAGTTCGCGAATCTCACGCAAACCGATCATCTGCGACGCCGTCGCGCTCGTTGCCCTGCTGGCGCGCACTTCCTCGATTACGCCCTTCTCAAACATTGCTTCTACTCGCTGATTGATTCGAGCGTAAAGCTCCTCCCGGTCGCGAAAAACGAACACACCTGTAGCCGCTTCGCTGTGCGAAGCGCCTCGCCGGCCCGCCATAACACCCGCGCGTTGCGCCTCGCGCAGGGAGGCGGCTACAGACCACTGCTCGCGCTGTGTAGAAGCCGGCTTGCCGGTGAGCAAGCAAATCTCCAACGCGCGCACAACGCGACGCCGATTTTTCATGTCGATCTTCCGCGCCGCTTCCGGATCGCGTTTCAGCAATTGTAAGCGCAATTCGTTCAAGCTCATCGCGTTCAATTTTTCGCGTAGTAATGGATCACACTCAGGCAGAGGCGCCAGTCCGTAGCTGAGGGCTTTGATATAAAGTCCGCTTCCTCCAACAATGATCGCGAGTCTGCCGCGCGAATTAATTTCATTAATGGCGTGCGTGGCGGCGCGGCGATATTTTTCCGCATTCATCTCTTCGTCGAGGGGCGTCGTGCCGATCAGGTGATGCGGCGCTTTCGCCAGCGTTGAAGCATCCGGTTTTGCCGTCAGGAGATCGAGGCCGTGATAAATTTGAAACGCGTCCGCGCTGACAATTTCCGCGCCCAGTTCACGAGCGACATCGGCCCCCAGTTCGGACTTCCCGGTCGCAGTTGGACCGACGATAAAGAACGCGCGCCTCATCAATTAGACCGAGCGGCGGCCTATCTTTCGCGCGCGGCCTTGACGATTTGGACGAAGCTGCGCGGGTCCAGGCTGGCTCCGCCGACGAGGGCGCCGTCGATATCCGGCTGGCTCATTAGTTCGCGCGCGTTCTCTGGTTTCACGCTGCCGCCGTACTGAATGCGTACTCGCTCGGCGGTTGCGTCGTCGGCCATCTCGCCCAAAATATGGCGCACAAAAGCGTGCGCTTCCTGCGCTTGATCAGGCGTGGCATTGCGCCCGGTGCCGATCGCCCACACCGGCTCGTACGCGATCACCGTTTCCTGCAGTTCCTTTGCATTCAGACCGGCGAGACTGCCGCGCATTTGGATTGCTAGTATTTTTTCAACATTCCCCATGTCGCGCTGCTCGAGCGTTTCTCCGATGCAAACAATCGGACGCAGTGTTGCCTCGTGCGCGGCGCGCACTTTGCGATTGACGATTTCGTCAGTCTCGCCAAACAAAATACGGCGTTCGCTATGTCCGAGCACGACGTAGTGCACAAATAAATCTCGCAACAGCGGACCGCTGATCTCGCCGGTAAAAGGGCCGTTCTTCTCCCAATACATGTTTTGTGCTCCCACCTTAATGTTCTGCGCTCTACCAAGCGCTTCCATCACTTTCGCAATTGCTGTGAACGGCGGCACGATGACCACTTCCACATCGGTGATCTCGCCCAGATCCAAGAGCATCGACTCGATGAATCGTGCCGCCTCGGCCTGGGTCATGTTCATCTTCCAATTGGCGGCGACAATTTTTTTGCGCATCACGCCTTCTCGGTTAGGGCGGCGATACCGGGCAATTCTTTGCCTTCCAGTAATTCCAGCGATGCGCCGCCGCCGGTGGAAATGAACGTCATCTTGCCGGCAAGCCCGGCCTGTTTGACCGCCGTTACTGAGTCGCCGCCGCCGATGATCGTCGTCGCTCCCGACTGCGCCAGTGCTTCCGCGATTGCGATCGTCCCTTCGCCGAACTCAGGAATTTCGAAGACACCCATCGGCCCGTTCCACAAAATTGTTTCAGCCCTGGCGATTTCCTCCTGGTAAAGCGCGATCGTTGCCGCGCCGATATCGACTGCCTGCCATCCCTCGCTGATCCCATGTTGCGGCGAGAGGCGACTCGTGTTTCGCATTGACGCGCCGGCTTGGATTTCATCCGCTTCCACGACGTCGATCGGGAGCAAAAATTTTACTCCGCGTTCCTTCGCCAAATCGAGAAGTTCGCGCGCAAGATCGACCTTGTCGGATTCGACCCGGCTTGCCCCGACGGGAATTCCCTGCGCTTTTAAGAAGGTGTTCGCCATGGCGCCGCCGATCAGAATGACGTCCGCCCTTTCCATCAGCGCTTTTAAAACGCCGATCTTATCGGAGACCTTGGCTCCGCCTAAAATAACGACGAACGGCCTGGCCGGGTTCTCAAGGCCCTCGCGCAAATGTTTCAGCTCTTTCTCCATCAAAAAACCCATCGCCGATTGC
>QHOV01000214.1 GCA_003218885.1 Verrucomicrobiota bacterium
CGATAGGCGTTCGCCGTGGCTACGCGGCCTTGCGGCGTGCGTTTGATGTAACCTTCCATGATTAAATACGGCTCGTTCACTTCTTCGATTGTGCCGGCTTCCTCGCCAACCGCGACCGCCAGTGAATTCAAACCAACAGGACCGCCATTAAATTTGTGAATTAAAGTTTCAATGATGCGTTTGTCCCATTGATCGAACCCGTCGCGATCGATCTCCAGCATTGCAAGCGCGCGGTCGGCTAGCTCCGCGGTGATTTTCCCTTCGGCTTTCACCTGCACATAATCGCGCACCCAGCGCAAAAGATTATTGGCAGTGCGAGGCGTGCCGCGTGAGCGCGTAGCGATCTCGGCCGCGCCGACTGCGTCAATCTCGACGCCGAGCAAGCGCGCGCTGCGCATAATGATTTTTTGCATCTCCTCGGCATTATAGTAATCGAGTCGTGCCGTCATGCCGAAACGCGACCGAAGCGGCGCGCTCACCATCCCGGAGCGCGTTGTCGCGCCGATCAATGTAAACTTCGGCAGATTAAGGCGCAGACTGCGCGCCTGTGGTCCCTGGTCGATGATGATGTCGAGCCGATAATCTTCCATCGCCGGGTAAAGGTATTCTTCGATGGCCGGTTGCAGCCGGTGAATCTCGTCAATGAAAAGCACGTCGCCTCTTTCAAGGCTTGTTAAAAGACCTGCCAGTTCACCGGCCTTTTCAATCACTGGGCCACTGGTGTTCTTAATGTTCACACTCATCGCGTTGGCGATAATGTAAGCGAGCGTCGTTTTGCCCAGACCGGACGGGCCGCTGAGGAGAATGTGTTCCAGCACGTCGCCGCGCATTTTCGCGGCTTCCACCATCAACTCCAACCGTTCGCGCACTTTCACCTGGCCGGTGAACTCGCTGAAGGCCGGCGGTCGCAGCGAAATTTCAAAAGCAGCATCTGGTTCGGGCGGTTTCATGTGGGTGTGGCAATAGCCCAGCGTTTCAACGCTGGGTCAATGGTCAAAATCATCCAAAAGTCCCCGCAGGGACGAAAGAAGAAAACAAATCGCTATAATCGATCTTAGTCGCCTTTCTGTCGTCCCGCTGGGACTCATTCGTATGACATAACGGTGAACCCAGCGCTAAAGCGCTGGGCTATTTTATTCCAAATTTTTCGTTAACACCAGCTCCGTGCCGCGGCGTTTGTGTATGTAATCGACTTCGTCAAACGCATTCCGAATGAGATACAGGCCAAGGCCGCCCGGCTTGATCATATCGTGAGAGCGCCCCTTCATTTCGTGAGGCAGGACTTGTTCGCCATAATCGCGCAAACGCATGCGCACGCATTTGCGCAGTCCTTCCATCCGCAATGAAATGAGTTGATCGTCACGCAAACGGTAAGCATACCGGATCACGTTCGTGCATGCTTCGTCCACGCCGAGCACCATCAGCAGCCGCTCTTTTTCGGAGAACGGGTAACCGTTGAGAAAATCGCGGACGTAGTTGCGCAGCAAAGCAAGGTTTGCGGTGTGACTGTTGAACTCGACTTTTCTCCGCTTCATCCCGACCCGCAAAAGGTGAGCAGATTCCGACGCTCATTCAAGCAATAGCGCATGCGGGTTCTTAGTTCGACTTGAGGGATGGCATTTTCCTTGACAATTCCCGACGCGGTTCCCGTAATCAGAGATGCCTTCCAAAGAAATTCCCACATGAAACAAAAATTCGTTCTCGCGCTTTTGAGCGTTGTATTAGTCATCTGTCTATCGGGGTGTTGTCGGCCAGAAATAATCGGCAGCGTTCCCAACACGTTGAGACCGCAGGAGACCAATAACTGGTGTTGGGCAGCAACGACGCAAACGAATTGTTGCAACGAAGAAACTTCCGGCACTCCATGTCCCAAGACAAACGACTGCAATACGCCGGGGTGGGTTGATCTGGATTTTGCGGGGGCTAAGTCCTCGGAAAGTGGGAGTGCGTTATCGTGGGATTCTGTTAAGTCGCAGATTTATTGTGCAAAGAAACCGATGGGCTATGCGTACGGGACGCCCGGTGTAGTGGGTCATGTTGTTGTGATAAAAGGCTACGTTAGCGTGGGCAACACCAAGTACGTGGTGTTGAATGATCCGTGGAGCCCGTGCCAGGGGGCAGAGCGCTTGCTCGAGTACAGCTCCTATGCAGATCCTCCAGGGACAGCCACCCATTGGAATAGTTGGTACGATATTGCGAAGAAATGAAGCCTATCCAAAGGAACTAAAAATGAAGCGCATTTTGATATACTTCGGCCTGACGATGGCGGTACTTTTCAGCATGGGTTGCAAAAAGGAAGCGGAGCAGAGAACCTACTTCTCCGCTCCGCAAGAGGCCGCTAACAAGGCCAAGAATGATCTGCTGACCGTGCTGCGCTCTAGAAAAGAAATCGCGCTTGGCTTGGAGCAGCAAACAATTGAAAAATCTCAACCGGCCGCTCCGATAAGACAGTATCAGATCACGTTCGAGGATTTGGCGTCCGCCGATAGTTTCATCGCTCTACAACGGAACGAAGTGGCGACAGTGGTGCCTCTGGTTGCCGACGGCACCGTAGCGACCGTTGTGGCAGTGGCCAAAGACGAAGCAGGGTGGAAAATAGTTTCCCTCGCAGACAAGAGCCTCTCAAGCGAGCTTGATGTTGTTCGAAAGGCAGCCGGTCAGCAGGCGGCAATGGTCATATACGATCTGCCTCACTCGGGTGAAAAGGTGTATGCCGCGATGCAGCCCGCTACTGCTGGAGCGGGAACTACCTTGTACACCAACTACACGGGTTTCAATTTAAGGGAGCCCGTGCCTACTGAGCGCCTACTGCCGGTGCTTAAGCAGGATGCGGCAGAATTCCAGCGGACATACGGCGAAGAACTCAAGCGTCAGAGGGTAGTGCGTTAAACAATCACTGCCAGAGCGGGCTTTGTGGTTGGTGCAAGTTACCTATCGTCTTGTAAGCCATAACCGCCGCCAATCCGGGCAAAAACGCGATTGGACACACAACAAAACCGCTGTTCAATTTTGCGGTATGTGGAAATCGTTTGGTGCGCTTTTGCTTTTGGTTACGCCGGTGTGGGCGCAGGAGAACGCCACTGCTTACGAAGCGCTGCGCGTGGTGGGCACGCAACTCGGTCGCGGCGCTCTGAATCACATCGTGTCGATCACTGGTGTGAAGGGCGCCCCGCAACCGGAGAAATGGAAAATTATTCTGCAGGACCCAGAGGGTCGCGGTGTGCGCGAACTGGGGATCGCGGATGGAAAGATTGATTCTCATGAGAGCCCGGA
>QHOV01000162.1 GCA_003218885.1 Verrucomicrobiota bacterium
AAAGCAGCCGCGTAAACGAACGGCAACATTGCAGTCCCGGCGGGCCGGCGGGCTTGCAGCGCGCGGTTGTACTGGTTGTGTTCGAAATCGCGGCCGCCTACCAGCACCAGAATGTCACCGGTGGCGTTGTCCAAGCCGATGACTGCGCCCTGCAGATACTCGGGTGCCGGCTGGTCAGATCCGGCAGCCGCCGGACCGTTTGCCTTGGCTTTACGAAACGAGGCTGCGTAAGCGGCGTAAGTCTGATGATTGTATTCCGGACTCTGCTCCACCGTTTCGAGATGAGTCCGGAGAGAATCCTCTGCCACCTTCTGAAGATCGACGTCGATGGTGGTGTGAATGCGAAAACCTTCGTTCATCGCGCGGTCCCATCCTACGGCCGCGATAACCTGCTGCCGGATGTAATCGACTGCGTAGGTTTGGCCCTGCGCATTTTGCCTGCTCCCAATGACGATCTGTTCCGCTCGCGCAGCAGCGCATCGCTCGCGGCTGATGAAGCTGAGGTCGCGCATCCGATCAAGCACGTAGTCGCGCGCCTCGCGTGAATTGCCGCGATCCGTCCATGGCGACAATCTGTTTGGGCTCTTGATTAGACCGGCCAGCGTGGCGCACTCCGCCAGCGACATCTCACGCGCGGGCTTGCCAAAGTACCCCCGCGCCGCCGCTTCCGCCCCGTATAGCCCACCGCCGAAATAAATCCGGTTCAGATACAGCTCCATGATTTTTTGTTTCCCGACCTGCTCTTCGATTCGTTGCGCGAGAAAAATCTCGAGCAGTTTCCGGCGGAAGGTTCTTTCCTTGAGTGAGAAACTATTGCGCGCCAGTTGCTGCGTAATGGTGCTTGCACCCTGACGCACATGGCCGGCCGTCAAATTCTTCAGCGCCGCGCGAATGATGCCGAGCAAATCATAGCCATGATGCTGATAAAATTTCGCGTCTTCAACCGCGACAACTGCCCTGACGAGATCGACGGGCAACTGCTCGTACGACACCGTCTCGCGGTTCTCCACATAAATTTGGCCGAAGATCTTGCCGTTGCGATCCAAAATCACGCTGGCTGATTCCATTTGTTCGAGTTTGTTTAGATCGAATGTTCTCGCCTGCGCTTTGAGATCGGTGACGAGACTGGAAACGTAAACAGTTACGATAACGGCCAGGACGGCAATGATTCCGATGGGAACATAGAACCACGGCCTCGAGTACCAAGGCGGCCGAAAACGGTAACCCGGCGGGGGCCTTAGATATGTAGTGGACGGTCTCAAATTACGGAACAACGCGGTCGCGCAACTTAGGTCGTTCAGTTGACGATTCAACGATTTAACGATTTACCCGTCGCGCCATAGTTTTAACGTAGGCGGAACGATTTAACGAATGAACTCCGGCAATCCCGATCTCATTCGATTGATTCGGGCTGAAATCGAGAAGCGCGGGCCCGTTTCATTTGCCTGGTTCATGCATCAGGCGCTCTATCATCCCCAGCACGGATATTATTCCTCCGGTCGCTGCGCGATTGGACGCAAGGGCGATTATTTCACCAACGTGAGCGTCGGCCCGCTTTTTGGGCAGTTGTTAGGCGCGCAATTGGCCGAAATCTGGGAGCGACTGGGCAAAATCGACAACTTCATGATTGTCGAACAGGGTGCCCATGATGGGCAGTTCGCCCGCGACGTTCTCGAATCCGTGCAAAAACGCTCGCCGGAATTTTTTGAAGCTTTGCGCTACCGAATAGTCGAGCCATTTCCAATTTTCCAAGAGCGACAATCGCGGACTCTGGAATTATTTCGCGATAAGATTGAATGGCGCAGTTCGCTGCAACCATTCATCGGCGTCCATTTTTCGAACGAACTGCTGGACGCGATGCCCGTGCGCTTGATCAGCAACGGCAGGGAGAAATTTGTTGGCGTCGATGGCGATAAATTTATTTTCGTTGAGCGACTGGTCGAGGACGACGTGAAGTTTAATGAGGCGGCGCTTGGCTGGATCGAGCTCGTGGCAGCGAAGTTGCACCGTGGTTACGTAATCATGGTCGATTACGGATGTTCGGACGCCGAATTTCAGGGAGACGTCCAAGTCCGCGCGCGCCATCGAAATCTTGATTCGCCGTTTGAGCAAATCGGGCATGCGGACATCACAATGCACGTGGATTGGCCGAGCATCGCCGAGTGCGCGCAAGCAAACGGCTTGCGTGTCGCCGGTTTCACCGATCAACATCACTTCCTCACCGGAATCATGTCTGAACTTGGGAGGGTCGGTTCACCCGAACCGACTGCGGCCGATTGGAGTCAATCGCCGCTTCCTGATTCGCCCAAGGCAAAACGCGAATTGCAAACGCTGTTGCATCCGGAAATGCTCGGTCGCGCTTTTCAAGTGCTCGCGCTATCAAAAAATGTCGATCCCGCGGCGCCGAAGTTGGCAGGCTTCAAATTCGCACGTAAACCAGACTCTGTACTCGGAGTCAGCCGAGACACTACGCCAGAATCACGCGCTCGACGTGGGCATAGATGTTGAACGACGGCGGACGCAGGAATCCAATGAGCGTTTGATTGCCTTCCCGTGCAAAACTCACCGCGAGAGTGGAAGGCGCTGAGACAGCAGCAATGATCGCAATCCCGGCGGCGAGCGCTTTTTGAATGATCTCCAAGGATGCGCGGCCGCTGACGAGCAGGAGATGCTCGTCCAACGGGAGACGACCGTCGAGAAATGCGCGGCCGATTGCTTTGTCCACCGCGTTGTGGCGCCCGATGTCTTCGCGCGCGACTTTCAATTCGCCCTTCACATCGAAAATTCCGGCGGCGTGAATTCCGCCGGTGCGCGCGAAATCGCTTTGAGCCTTTCGCAGTTTTTCTGGAAGCGAGAGCAAAGTTTCAATATCGATCCGGATTGCTTTCGATGTTATGGGCGGGAAATTTTGTCGAATGGCTTCGATGTTTGTCTTTCCGCACAGACCACAACTGCTGGAAATTGTCCCAAAGCGCTTGGTCGAGTTCAGTTTCAATTTCACGCCCTCCTTGAGATCGATAATCACCCTGTTATCGCGATCTGCCGAAATCCGCGCGATATCGTCGCGCGCCCGGACGATCGCCTCTGACACCAAAAATCCGGCCGCGAGTTCTTCGTCGTGACCGGGCGTTCGCATCGTGGTCGCCAGAGTTTTGCGTCCGATGCGGAGTTCAAGCGGTTCTTCAATGGTCAGATCGTCGGGCAAATACTCCAGCTCGCCGTCGCGTTTTCGCCGGATGATTTTTTGCGAATCGATGCTGCTTTCCTTCATGTGAAATGAGCCACTCGATGGTATCATGGGCGCGGTGGAAATCTGCCATCTTTACATTTCTCCAGGACACAATTTTGTCGGCCATCACGGTCGCGAGCCGGACGCTTACCCGATGATCGAAGTGCCGATGATCGAATGTGTGGCTGGCCGCGGCATTCGCGGGGATCGCTACTTCGATTTCAAGGACGATTACAAGGGTCAGATCACATTTTTTTCACTCGATGTTTTCGATCAGCTTTGCCAGGTGCTCGGGCTGCGACAGCTATCGCCAGCCGCGGCGCGGCGCAACATCAGCATGCGCGGTGCCGATCTCAACGAATTGATCGGCCAGGATTTTGAGGTGCAAGGCGTCCGTTTTCACGGCACGCAGGAGTGCCGGCCATGCTATTGGATGAACCGCGCCATCGCGCCTGGTGCAGAAGAATTTCTAAAGGGCCGCGGGGGATTGCGGGCGAAGATTTTGACGAACGGGAAACTGCATTCGAATACGCGAATTGTTGAAGCGTCTGCATGAACATCAGCGCTGTGCTGCTCGCTGGTGGTGAATCACGGAGGATGGGCAAAGACAAAGCAACCGTTCTTTTCCGCGGAAAACCGCTCTGGCAAATTCAAATCGACCTTCTCCGGAAATTGGAACCTGCTGAGATTTTTGTTTCGGCAAGAACTGATCCATCGTGGCGACCTGACGACGTGCAGTTCGTCGCAGACGATCCGCCATCACGCGGACCGCTTAGCGGTATTGCCGCGTCGCTGGCGCAGATGCACACCGCGCATCTCCTGGCGTTCGCGATTGATATGCCGTTCATGAGCCAGACTTATCTGCGTTATCTTTACAACCAAATCGAGGCGACTGTCGGCGTCCTTCCGAAGATCGATAACCGCGCTGAACCGCTGGCAGCGATTTATCCGAGAGAAGCGATTGTCGATTTTCGCAGCGCGCTGGCGGGCGCGGATTTTTCATTGCAAACGCTGGTTTGTGATTTGATTGAGGCTGGGAAACTCCGGGAGATACCGGTCACAGAACAGGAAAAGAAATTGTTCTTAAACGTGAACGAGCTGTCGGACTTGCAATCGACTGAAATTCGTCGTGCGCTGTAGCCACGGCCCTGTGGGCTGTCCCGCTGGCGAAAACCTGTGAGTGACATGACCGGCCACAGGCCGGTGGCTACAGGAAATTTCCGAGCTAATACAAGCTTCTCTTGCAAATGCGCGGCGCGTGGTCGATATGTCCGCTGCGATTTGGGGATGCTGATGAGATTGTCGATCTTGCGGAGCGCGGCTTTGTTTTTTTCGCTTCCAGCGTGCGCCTTCGCCGCCAACAGCGTAGTGAATCTTTCGCATTACGACATGGTGCGGCCGGATTTTGTGGCGATGAAGAGCGAGGGAATCCTCGGTGTGATCCACGAAGCCACATTCCCGCGCTTCGAGCGCGACGCGAAATATTTCGAGCGGCAGCAGGCGGCGACACGGGCTGGTTTGCTCTGGGGAGCGTACCATTACGCCAACGGAACCGATCCTATTCGCCAGGCTGATCATTTCCTAAGCGTCGTATCCAATGCCTGGGCGCAAGCCGATCCAGCGGCGCGATCAGCCGGCGTCCTGCTGGTGCTCGATTTTGAAAAGAACGGTCATTATCCCGGCGGCACGATGCGCCTCGATCAAGCGATCGCGTTCGTCCAGCGGATCCACGAACGCACCGGCAAATACCCGGGCATTTATTCCGGCGAATATCATCTCAATCGGACTGTAAACAGTCTCAGACTGGGCGCGCCGCAGACGCGAACGCTTGCGAGTTGCTGGCTGTGGCTCGCAAACTACAGCAACCAGCCACGAGCGACCTCGCCATGGGGTGCCTGGGATATGTGGCAATACTGCGGGGATGGCCGCTGCAAACTTCCGCGGTCCGCCTATCCGAAGAGTGTTGCCAATGTTCTGAAGGCCGAACGCAACATCTTTCGCGGAAGCCGGGCTGCGCTGGAAAACTTCTGGCAGGAACACGGCTGGAACCCGGGAGAAAAGCCTCGCCGCGAACCAGAGCGGACGCTCGCCGCCGATTTGTAAAGCGCGCGCCGATGATAAACGGAGAGGCGCTTTTCTAACCCAGAAGGCCTTCGGGGCTGGAAAGCCGCTGCTCGTTACTTTTGGATACCGCGCTGCGTTGTGAGATAAACCGCGAAGCTGCCGAGCCAATGCCCGCCTTCGTAATGCGCGCCGGTGACCGCCGCGAGTCCAGAGCGCCGATGCGCGTCAGCCGCCGCCGTGAGCGCGTCCCGGCGTAAATCGTCCGGAGGAAGCGCCGAGACGATTCCCTCCAGCATCCACGCGCGACTCAGGTTTAATCCATCGAGATGCGCAAGCTTCGGATCGCTCGGGTCTGGCGAGACAACGGGCCGCAACCAGTTAGCAGACGCCGACATCGGAATTTGCGGCAGGAAATCCTTCAGCCAGGTGGCGAATTCTTTTTGTGTTATTACGCGGCGCATCACGTCGGCTTCCGCCAGGCATGGCGAAAGAAAATCTTCGCCCGATGGCTCATATGAAAGCGGACAATTCTTATCTGCGAGAAAGAATTTTCGTGTGCAATCGCTCACCAGTTTTGTAAAAGGCTCATCTCCTTTGCCGCGCGCGTAATCGAGCATGAGGCCCAACCCGAACGCGGTTTGATCGTGCTCACCGATGCGCACCGGATGCGAAAGTTTCGGCAGCCACTTGGTCAATCGTTCCACTGCGGCATCCTCGAGCGGCTTTAGGTTTGCCAACATCTCGCGTCCCTGCTCATGGTCCCATTCGCGCAGCTCAGCGCACAACTGCAACAGCCATGCAAGTCCGTACGGGCGTTCGAAACTGGCGCGGCCCTCCCCCCGGAGATACGCCGCTTCCTGTTTCAAATTCTCCGCGGTCAGGCTCTTAATCAACGCTTCGCGCGCGGATTTTGCGAAGGGCGCATCAGGGAACGTACGCATCAGCCTGACGAGCAGCCAATGCCCGTGCACTGACGAGTGCCAGTCGTAACAGCCGCAGAAGGCAGGCGTGAGCTTCCGCGGCGGCGCGACATCGGCATCGCTGTTGAGCACGTGGCTGATCTTGTTCGGATATTCCTTGTGCACACACTCCAGGGCGAGCCTGGCGAAACGATCGGCTGTTTTCGCATCAAATTCGGAAGCGCCGGATGCAGACACCACGAAAATCAACAGCAAGATCGAGATGGTGAGGCGCATGAAACACGTTAAGTTCCAGACCCGCGCTATGCCACATCGACTTTGCATCTTCAGTTGCGCATTCTTCGGTCTTGCGCAAATCACCGCCGTGTCCGCCGCCGATCTTAACGACAATCCGCTCACTACCCGCCGTTCGACAAAATCAAGGATGAGCATTTTGTGCCCGCGATCGAAGCCGGAATGCGCGAGGAACTGAAAGAGATCGACCCGATCGCGAACAGTTCTGACAAGCCGACGTTCGATAACACGATCGTCGCGCTCGAGCGCACCGGACGATTGCTTGATCGCGCGCAGCGAACCTTCTCGAACCTGAATGCGTGCGACACAAACCCGACACGACAGAAGATCGATAAGGAAATGGCGCCGAAACTTTCTGCGCATCGCGACAAGATTTTCTTGAATCCGAAATTGTTCGCGCGGGTTCAGGAGCTTTACGACAACCGAGATAAGCTCGGGCTTGATCCTGAGTCGGCGTATTTGCTCGAGCGGTATTACAAGGATTTTGTGCGAGCGGGCGCGAAGCTGTCCGATGCCGACAAAGAGAAGCTGAAGAAGATCAACGCGGAGCTAGCGACTTTGCAGACGCAGTTTGAGCAAAACGTACTCAAGGAACGGAACGCCTACTCAGTCGTCGTCGATCGCAAGGAAGAACTGGCCGGCCTGACGAACGACCAAATGGCTGGCGTCACCGCCGCGGCGAAAGCTGAGCACAAGGAAGGCAAGTTCGTCATTCAACTCCAGAACACGACCGGGCAACCGTTGCTTGGCTCGTTGGAGGATCGACATCTGCGCGAGCGGATCATGCAGGCGTCGCTCTCGCGCTGCTCGGTTATGCGAATTGGGCAGCGTATCAGCTCGAAGATCAAACCGCGCACGACGTTCCGACAGTAAACAAGCTTCTCGCTGATCTCGCGCCGCCCGCAGTGGTGAACGCAAAGCACGAAGCCGCAGACATGCAGAAGATTGTCGATGAAGAAAGGGGCGGTTTTCAAATCGCGGCGTGCGATTGGGATTTTTATTCCGAGAAAGTGCGCAAGGCGAAATACGCGTTCGACGAGTCGGAGCTGCGTCCGTATTACGAGCTCAACCACGTGATCATCGACGGCGTCTTTTACGCCGCGGGAAAACTGTACGGGCTTACGTTCAAGGAGCGCCACGATCTGCCGGTTTATCAGCAGGACGTGCGCGTGTTCGAGGTTTACGATCGCGACGGCAAACCGCTGGCAATTTTCATCGGCGATTATTACGCGCGGCCATCAAAGCAGGGCGGCGCGTGGATGAACGCTTATGTGCAGCAGAGCGATCTGTTCGGCACGAAACCGGTGGTCGCCAACCACCTGAATATTCCAAAGCCGCCGCCCGGCGAGCCGACGTTGCTCACGCAGGATGAAGTGCGCACCGCGTTTCACGAGTTCGGTCACGCGCTGCACGGCATGTTTTCGAACGTCAAATATCCGCGCTTCAGCGGGACGAGCGTGCCGCGCGATTTCGTCGAATACCCGTCGCAGGTGAACGAGATGTGGGCGCGCTGGCCCGAGGTGCTTAAGAATTACGCGAAACACTACAAGACGGGCGAGCCGATGCCGCAGGCCTTGCTCGACAAAGTCGAAGCCGCGGAAAAGTTCAATCAGGGATTCAAGACCACCGAATATCTTTCGGCATCGCTGCTCGATCAGGCATGGCACCAACTGAATCCGGCCGAGATTCGAAAGGACGCCGTCGCGTTTGAAGCGGAAGCGCTGCGCAAGGCGGGTGTCGATTTTCCGCCAGTGCCGCCGCGTTACCGCAGTTTTTATTTTTCGCACGCCTTCGCTGCCGGCTAC
>QHOV01000139.1 GCA_003218885.1 Verrucomicrobiota bacterium
AGCGGTCGCGGTAGCAGTTGCCGTAGCAGTCGGGGTGGCGGTTGCCGTAGCAGTCGCGGTAGCAGTTGCCGTAGCAGTCGGGGTGGCGGTTGCCGTAGCAGTCGCGGTAGCGGTAGCAGTTGCCGTGGCAGTTGGAGTTGGCGTCGGCGACGGTTGGCTACAGCAGTAAGTCACCTTCAAACCATCGGTGAGGGTCGCCTCCTGACACGAGAACGTGGTGGCCGGGCCGGCGGCGCTTTGCTGAACCCCGCTTTCTTCTAAGAGACCGTTGTCAACAGTTGACCCGTAGATGATGTCGAAACATGAGGGGTTGTCCTCAGAGAATCGCACCTCAAAATTGGCGGTGCCCGGTCTGCCAAGATAACCCGTGCGCCATTCAATGTTAAAGACCCGGCTGGGCGCAGTGCCCGTGACCGAGGTGAAAACGCCGCACCCACTCGGAAAACTCGAGCAGTCAGGCGATATGTCCGGGTCAGTGCTCAGGTCGTCTTGATACGGGAGAATGGCCTCGTCGATGTTGACATCCGGCAAGGGACAGGATGTGAAGAAAGACGTCGAATCGCCCGTGAACTGCAAACTGCCATTCGCGCCAACTAGCGCGCTGGTAAACGTGGAGCCGTAAAGGCTGACTGGAAACGGAAACGTGATGGGGGTGGTGCAATCATCGCAATGGTTCCCTGTGTCGGTATCTCCGGGCACGATGGTGTCCGTCGAAGTTGACGTGACATAGTCACTGCATACGACGCCCGTGGGAGCGCTGTCATGGGCCTGAGCGGGAATCGCGTTTGGCTTGAACGCCGCGTTTCCGGCGACTCGCTCAATAGCATTTTGCCGTGCCAGCGCGAATGGGATCGCGCACACGGCGATGAGCAGAAGCAGGTAAAATGCGCCTCGGATAAGGTACGCATTGGTACTGTGGTTTATTTGTTTTTTCATAGGGGGTTGTGTTTTGGGGGTTTCTAACTTGCGACATTATATGTGCAAGAGGGATACGCCTTTAGGCGGGAGCCCGAAGGCTGTCAACGCTTTTCTAGGGATTTTCTTCTTAAGAATTTCTTCGGTGTATTCACCTTGGCCTCTGCTGTTATCAGCATCCGTGCCAAGTCTCCAGCGACAGGGATAAAGGGGAGATGGTCCCGCTACGTTTATTGTTAAATCAGAGGCGTTTATGCAGCGAATGACTTCTCTAAGCTCCAAAGCGGGTATTCGCCGTGGAGCGAATTTCTAAGTTCATTATTAGGCCCGTTTCGCCTCAGATTTAGACCAATGGTGCTTTACTTTTTGGCCACGCGGCAAACACGGATCGCCGCGTGCTTTTGCGCGAAAAGGCCATGCAGCCCCACGCGCGCAACCTATCACCGGTCACTGGTCGGACAAGGTTTCTGGAACTGCGCGCTCCAATTTCCGTAGATGAAGTTATAACGATGAAGACATTACTGACAGCAATAACGGTACTCTGCATTCTGGCGAGCACATCAATTGCAATGCCGTTTAGTGATTCGATTCCGCTGGCGGAAAACATCTACGGCGGGAGCAGATGTGCTCCGCGAAACGCGAATTACACGATCAGCTACGACAGTCACTTCGGCGGTCATTGGAACCTGACCGGCAGACGTTCCCTCAACAAGGACGGAACGTATACCGACTCTTTCAGAGGGACAGTGTCGGACACAGCGGTCCAGGGCACGTTCACCCGCAACGACTTCGACTGGCTGTCGGATTCGTATTGGCTTTGTGGCCATGCCTATAAAGGGTGCTCCTCGTTCTCAATGACCGTTAGCGACGGGAGTGTCACAGGAATCGCCACTTACACACCGTGATGAATGGCTTTACTGGGTGCATCCGACTTTCGCCCGACGGTTCGGCGAGGCAGGGTTGGTGATAGACCTTTTCATCGGCCAACTGCCCGACAAGCACATCGAAGTCGTGAATGAACGGGCGGCGAGCCGGTAGCTGATCTGATCCGGCGCAGGTCGCCGCGGCGACCGAAGGCGGGCCCGGGGGAGATGTCCTTCCTCGAGACTTGCGCGCAGTCGGGACGCCTGAGCGCGGGCGTCCGATCCCCGAAACTCTCTCCAAATTCATCACTTGCCACGCGGACCTGGTTCTTGATATAACGCCGCTCCCCTAAAAAGATGTCAGGAATCAGACATCAGAAGTCAGAACGCGGAAAACCGCATTACGCACGGGCGCCACGTGCACTCTATCCGACATCTGATCTCCGGTCGTTGATCTTCGCGGAGCGTGGCCGCGAAAGCTTTCGTGGATTTACGCTCCTCGAACTGCTCATCGTCATCGGTATCATTGCCATTCTGCTGGTGTTAATCGCCCCCGCGTTCACGACAATAAAGAGTGGGACCGAGGTCACCACCGCCATTTATGGAGTAAAGGGATTACTCGAAAACGCACGAGCGTACGCAAAAGCAAACCACACTTATGTTTTTGTCGGTTTTGCTGAGGTGGATTCTTCGGTTGATCCCTCGGTCAGTCCGCAGATTACGACTGGCGATACACCCTACGGCAGAGTGGCGGTGGCCGTGGTTGCATCGAAAGATGGCACTTCACAATACCAATACGCTACCACCGACCAGGGCAACGACTGGACAGCGAATTATGCCAATGGTGCTCATCTGATCGCGGTCGGGAAATTACAGACATATGAGAATCTGCATTTTGTCCCGGTTGATTTTGGATCGTGGAGTCCCACTGCGCATCCGAACTCCAAAATGGCGAGATACCAACCAACTGGTCCACCGTACATTTTGGGGAATGCCCTCTCCAGCTCGGTGACACCATTTACGTGGCCGTTGGGATCACCGTTGGACTCTGGCTACCAGTATCGATTTGACCGAGTGATAAACTTCGATCCAACAGGCATCGCGCGAATCGCCACCTCGACGAACGGGGACGCAATTCCCCATGTTATGGAAATCGATTTTCAACCAAGTCATGGAACGGTCTTCCAGCCGCTGCCTGCTGACTTCAATCAGGACGTGGGAAACAACGCCGTCATACAGCTTGGCACTACAAGCGGCGCGGTTCGGGTCTTTCGGCCATGAAGTCTGGCGATTCGAGGACTGCTGCATTTTCTTTGGTGGAACTCGTCCTCGCTTTGGGGATTGTGGCCTTTTGCCTTTTCGCCGTTTTCGGTTTGATGCCTGTCGGCATGCAGACAAACCGGAATGCGACTTCACAGACCGCCGCCACAAACATCATTGCCGCCATCGTGGCAGATCTGCGGACGACGCCAGCAGCGGCCACGACTTCTCCTCAGTTCGCCATAACTTTTGGAACCGACAAGACATTATATTTTGATGTTTCAGGGCAGGCCTCGATATCGCTCAGCCCTGACTCCCGCTATCAACTGAATATAAAGTGGAATTCTGCTCCTACAGGATTGCATTATGCCGATCTAAAGGTGACCTGGCCGGCACCAGTTGATCCCGCAACAACAACGCCAAGCGGCTCCGTGGAGATACTCGCGGCGTTCGACAGGAACTGAGCCATGAGTGACCACGAGACTACCAGGTCACGTGTCAATCGAACGAGAAGTCGTCTTCGAAATATGCAGCGCTATAGCCACGGCGCTATGCGCCGTTGTTCGGGGCGGACCGATTCAAACGGAGTGAACGCCTCACAGGGACGTGGCTACAACTTTTGTGAGCTGGCTTTTAGGTCAAGGCTCAACGCTTCTGGCGCCTTTACGCTAGCCGAACTATTGGTCGCCGTTGGTGTACTCGTGCTACTGGTTCTCCTGGTTTCGCAGCTTTTAAACAGCGCCGCGACAATTATGACGCTTGGTCACAGGCAAATGAACGCCGACTCACAGGCCCGTGAATTGTTCGACCGCATGGCTATCGACTTCGCGCAGATGGTCAGGAGATCCGACGTCGATTACTACCTGAAATCTTCTACTACCGCGAATGACTGCACGCTCTGCACCCGGCAAAGGGGGAATGATCAAATAGCATTCTACAGCACGGTCCCAGGTTGGTCGGCCTTAACTGGCGCGCAGCAAAGTCCCGTCTCGATTATCGGATATCGAATCAATGTGAGCGGAACCACATTGTCCAACAGGCTGGAGCGATTAGGTGAAGGCTTGATTTGGAACGGCGCTACGAGTGACACGCGGGCGGATGGCCGGCCGGCATCGGTTATTTTCTGGGCGCCGCTGAACCCTTGGGCGAACGCAACCAATAGTCCGTTTGACGTCATCGGTCCGGACGTTTTTCGGTTCGAATATTATTACCTGCTCAAAAACGGAGATCTGTCCTCCACTCCGTGGTACGCGACCTCGAGCGTGCGCGGAATGCAAGATGTGTCTGCGATCATAGTGGACATCGCTGTGATCGATCCTAAGAGCAGAGTGCTCCTCAGCAATTCGGATATTACAGCACTCGCAGAAGACCTCGCGGACTATAGCGGGCAGCCCCTGGGAGGTTTGCTTGCAGGCTGGCGAACTTTTCTGGACGGAAATACAAGCTTGCCGCGCCCGGCGCTTTCAAGCGTTCGCTTTTACGAACGCTCTTTTTATCTTTCCCCCGCAAGCTTATGAATACTCGCTGGACTCCTTCCGAGGTACCAGCGCATAAGGGCGCTGCCCTGATAATCGTTCTTGCCTTTATGGCGCTTTTAATGGGCCTGGCGCTGGCGTATTTCTCGCATACCGCTACTGACCGGCAACTTGCCCAGGCGAGTTTTCACGATGCCAGCGCGGACCTGCTTGCCCGTACCACGCTGGATATCATCGTCAGCAGTCTTAAGCGGGAAATTGCTATCGCCGGGGTGAATGTCACGCAAGCCAACATTCAACCACAACGGTCAGGGAACGACGCATCCATTCCAAATCTAATCCGCAGGAGTGTGCGCAACGATGCCATATCCCCGCCTGGTGTTCCGAGTTTCGCTTCCGCTGTGAGCTCTGGACCAGTGGACCCGGCAAATCCGAAACGGGGCGAAATAACACGCGCTCGTTGGAATAGCCATTACCTAATACCGGCTGCCGCCAGTTTCACGCCGCCCGACTGGGTGTTGGTAACCCTTCGGGGACCGAACCCTGCACCGCTGCCCAGCGATCTGGTTGGACGGTATGCTTTCGCGGTGTACGACGAGGGCGGCTTGCTCGATATGAATCTGGCAGGATTTCCCGCTTGGGCGGGCAGTAGCGCTGATAGCCCGGAGCCGACACCAACACCCTGGCAGGTAAACGTTGGGCGAAAAGGAATCATTGCTTTCGCAGACCTTGGCGCCCTCCCTGCGCCACCGACCTCTTCTCAAATGAATAAAATTGTCGGCTGGCGCAATTATGGCACGGCAAAACAGACAGCAACCAGTTTCAGAAGATTTAGTTTTCAGCTGGATCCGAACACTCAACAAGATACATGGGGCAGTTATCTGCTGGATTTCGGCGACGCCCCTTACAGCGACCCGTCGATATATCCATTTACTTCCGTCCCGAGTGACTTTCCGTCGAACGATCGAACGGACCAAGCCTTGACAAGTCGCAAAGAATTGTTGCGACTCCAAGGTAGCATCGGCTTCAGCCAGGATTTGCTACAATACATGGGAACTTTTTCCCGGGAACGTAATCGGCCGGCGCCTGATTGGAGGAGCCTCAACGACAGATCGCCTGATAGATTTCCCATGAACGCTATCGGTCTGGTGAACCCGGCGCCCCCCGATTCTGTGATAACGCGAGCACGCGGCAACGGGGTGGGGAGGGGTAACGGTTGGAGAGGCCGGGGCCGGTACAGAGGTAGCGTCCGCGACGTTCTCGGTATGTTTGGCTTGGCTTGGGTTACCGGCACTGGCACAGATAAAAGCCAATTGGCCTATTGGGGCCGGTGGCAGTACGTGGGCGAGCAACAGCCCTCCGAGCCTAACAACAATCCCCTGGCTTACATCCCGCCATTGAGGAGTCGGCTTGAGTTTATCAAAATTCTGCACTACGCCTTGAACGTAGCCAATTCCGGCTGGGATGCTTTTTCCAACGATACCAACTTGGGGCGCGTTGCACGGACCCTGTCTGTCACTGCCTCATTGATCGATCAGTACGACGACTCCGGCGATACAAACGAACGGGACCCAGCAACGGGCAGCCACACCGCGATCATTGAATATGGCGGAGGATTCGTCCTCGGTTGGGAGAATGAGAATAATCCAAGTAGTCCTGGTTACGACGTAGACAAGGACCCTTACGCTTGGATAATCGACCCAAATACAGGAAGCACGAAACCGCGGCCTCCGGGCGTCCCCATGATGCTCAATCATCCATTCAGCAACGTGGGAGAGTTCGGCTACGGCCTTGATACCGCAAATGGTTTTCAACCGCTGAATTTTGTTACGGAAACGGCAAATGACAAAGCGGTCCTCGATTTTTTTACGTATAATCCCATCCTGCACACCTATCCGCGCGCTGGCATCCTCAATCTCAACACGAGGAACGTTCCCGTCCTCTCCGCAGCTTTGAAAGCCGCGCTTAAGAACGACACGATCGCGGTTCCTCCGTCATCAGGCGTCATCTCCGCCAGTGAAGCCACAGCAGCAGCGCAGCGGATTGTTGACGAAACCAAGTTGCGCCCTGTATTAAACGGCGGAGACGTCGCTCGACTGGTTAGAGTTGGTGCGAATGCCGCTTGGACGAAGGAACAGAAAGAAGCAATTGCGCGCGCGCTGGCTGAAATGGGACAGGCGCGGACTTGGAATCTGATGATTGACGTGATCGCGCAGACCGGAAAGTGCGCGCCGGGAGAGACCGACTTCGCAAAATTCATCGTTGAAGGCGAAAAGCGCTATTGGCTTCACATCGCGCTGGGTCGTGACCTTAACACCGACGGGACCGTGGATGTGCTCGGCACGCAGCTTGAAGAAGTAACTGAATAGCGGCGTTTTCACAGCAGGTCGCCCGCTGGCCTTTGAACCTGCGGCGACAGTCTATCGGGGCGGTGTAGCAGAACGTCCAGGGCGGGCCTCGTAGCGGCGCACGGATTGGTCCTGGTCTTTTTGTAACGCCCCCCCAAGGCCGTCCAATGTAGATGTGATTGTGGTGCTCGCCTGGGCTGTCCAATCTTTGAAAGGCTTGTTCCAGCCGAGAAAAATCACGGCCGCAATAATCACGATTTCAAACGCTAGTCGTCGCATGCTTGGGAGACTAACAAAAAATGCGAACCAACGTCAATCGCAAATCTGAAGCGTCAAAGCGTTGAAGCGGTCGTTGCCTTCATTGCAGCAACGGAGCGATGAGGACGCGTTCCTCAGGCAGGAGGTGTTCCGCGCCCAGATTATGCGCATCACCTCGCGCGCCTTCTGTGTAGCCATTCACGGCAAGAATTGCTGCGCGCACTGCGAGCGCGCCCGGCGGCTCAGACCCGGTTGCCCGCACCTTGTGGAATACCGCCAGGGCATCCGCGTTTCGGCCCAGGCGAAGCCGCGCCAGCCCAAGCGTTGCACGGGCTGACCAGTTCCATGGTTCCTTGTCGACAAGGATTTGAGCTTGTCGCTCTGCCGCTTCAGCCGCGCTGCCCGACGCGCCAAGCAGCAATCGCAGATAATCATCCTGATTTCGCGCTGCCGCGTCGTCGGGCCAAATCTTGACAATCTCCCCCGCTATAGTTTGGGCTTGAGTTGTATGGTCGGACGCTAATGCCACACGAAGCCGGCCGGCGTATCCTGCGCGATTTTTGGGCGCGAGTCTGATTGCTTCAGAGTAAGCCCTGTCGGCGACCTCGTTGACGTGGTTCTGCTCGGCATAATCTGCGAACGCGAGTAACTTCTCGGGAGTGTTGGCGGCTTCCAGAGCACGCTGCCATTCGCCTGTTGCAGCAGTCGTTTCTCCCAGCCGCGTTCGCGCGACGGCCAGATACATGTGTTGAAAAACCGGCTCGAGCGGAAAGCGTTCACTATTCAATATTTCCTTCACCTCGTTCCAGCGCTCGAGGGCGGCGAGAGCATTAACGTGCTGGAGAAAAAGATCCCGGCCCCGTAACGCTCGATCCAGCGGGAGCACCTCCAAAGTTTTGTCGGCACGAGCCACGCTGTTTAACCACGCGGCGAGTGCAGCGATGGTTTCATCATCCCCGCTGCGGAATCGATCGACTGCGTCCGCGACGTATTGGCTGGCGAGCGCTGGATCGTGCTGGGCGCGAAGTCCAAGCGCCAGTAGCTGATGGGAAGGACGCGCATCGGGATGCTTTTCCAGAGCATCCGCTACTTCCAGCGGTCCCATCGTGGTTTCAGGTTGCGGGGCGGCCCTGACATCCCGGGACAATGGAGTCTCTTCGCCAGGAAAGCGCGAGGGCGCTCGCGACTGCTCACGCGCGAGAAAAACCAATGCGTCGAGAGACGCCGGATTGGCTGGATCCCGCGCAAGCTTCACGATGCTCTCCCACGCCTTTGAATAAGGAGGCGAGTTTGGCTTCGTCATGGAGAGAACAAGAACAGCGCCCGCAAGCAGTTCATTCGGCTTCGCGCGTGGATCGGTTGTTGCCCGCTCTGTGTAATCCAAAGCAAGAACGCCGTTTTGGCGCCGGGCAGCAAGCTGCGCGGCGAGCAGAAGGTCAAGTGGCGCAGGTCCACCCTTTTGTGACAAAAGCAGATCGACTTGTGGCGCCGCAACTACCAGCTCGCCGGCCGCAAGCGCACACGCTGCATAGTCGCGGCGGTCTTCGATGGTTAGGCGATGTTCCTCGTCCACTTTCTTCCACCACTCCAGTACTGCTGTGCCTTGCCCCCTGCGGGACGCCAACCGCGCAATGGCGCGCCACGCCTGGGGTTCGGTCGGGCGCAGCAGGTACGCATCGCGCGCTTTGGCATTAGCTTCGTTCCATTTCTTTTGGTCGATCAGCGCGAAGGCCTGACGCGCGAGGCGACGTGACTGCCAGGCCTTGATTGCTCCGCCGATCGGCGGTCCAGCGAAATAGATTGCAACGCCGAGCGCACACGCGGCGATGACCCCGAGGAAAACAAACAGCCTGATCCGTCGGGCGCGAATTTCTTCCGGCGGAGTTAAATCGGACTCGGGCGCGGCCGGCCGAGGGCGTGATGATTGGCTGCGCACGAGGGATTCTTTACTACGCGGTGCAGCCGCGTGCAACGCAGACGCGATTTGCCAGCCATTGAAGCATTTGGAGCAAAGCCGCATTCGATTACCAACGCGTTGAGGACAACGCGTTCCACCTTCAAGCGTCGCCAAAGGTGGATCGGCTTCTCCTGAAGACGATGCGAAAAACTCGCCGCAGGCGCAGTATTCTTGAGCGTTGCGCCGTTCCGCTAAGCGCGCCGCCAACGCACGGAGCGAATCAATCGCCGCCGCTGATGCCAGCATAGCCCAAGAACGCCGAGTAACCCGCCCGCCACCGTCGCCGGCTCAGGAACGATCGATCCATTCAGTTGAATGTTGTCGATGATGGTCTGGAGATTGTTGCCCATTGACGTCCCACCGGTGAAAACCATGCGCAAGGTGACATTTGCCTGGGTATCAACGGCCGAAGGGACGACTAAAGTTATGATTTGTACCCCGGCTGTTGGTATGAACGACGAGGGGCCCGCGATGAAATTTACTCCATCAGTGCTGTAGAAAAGCTGTACATTGTTGAAGCCGTTGCCAGCCGTATTAACCGCGAAGCTCAAGGACATGTTCGCAAAAAAAGTCCCATTGAAGGCAAACTGAAGATAATGGCCATTATCCGCTGGGGTTGTTCTCATACCCATCGCCAGGCCTGGATTGGCGGTGTCGATATCACCAGCAGTTCTATTTTGCAAAAACCCGGCAGTGGCGGCGAAAACTGTGGCAGTGGTCGTGAGATTCGTAAGCACGAATCCGCCGCCAGGATTAAAATCCGGGGGACCGACAACATCGGATGTAAAATCCGGGGCGCCGCCTAACACGGCGTCTTCAAAATTAAAATAAACCAGTACCGTTGCATTCGCCTTCGGGGCAAGAGCGGCCATCAGCAGCAACGCGCCCGCGACGACTAAGAGTGAGCGAAAGGCGCGAGAGCGCACCGGCCAGAATTTCTTAGATTTTCGCATATTTCCGTCCAAGGCTCGAAGAATTACGCCCCTTGTAACAATTGCCGCAGGCATGGCAAGACTTTTTTTAGATTTTTTTACCGTGCCTCCTACACAGGTAGAGGCGATTGACCTCAGTCGCCTCGGGCGGCTCGGTGAACAGGCCCTACCTATTTTTCTGGCTCACGTAACACGACGACGTCGAGAGCCAAGTCGCGCAGATGCGATTCTGCCTCGGTGGCGGCGAGTCCGTCGCCGCCGATGAATATCGCTTGGATGACCTGCTGTCCCAAATGGCGGCGGCCTTCGAGCACCATGCGAAGACGTTCGGCACGTGTCCATGAGGAAGGGCGTCCTGACATCCCAGGCGAACTCGCGGGCAGGTTCACTCCCTGTCGTGGCGTGGAATGTCCCGAGGTGCGGTCTTCCGATAAACAATAAAAAGCGTGCGCTGTCTGCGGCGTAGAACCTTCGAACGCGCGTTGGAATTCGAAATGGCGAAATGGCAACTCAAATGAATCGCTCACCAGATAATTACGCACTCCATCATCCGCCACTTGCCTCCAGCCGCTTGCGGGCAGACAAACATCTGGCCGGTGCAAGTTCGCCAGGAGCGCGCTGTTCCGGCCCGGTTTCCAGCGAAAAACATACAAGTAACAGGCGATCGTGTTCGGCCTCGACGGGTCCACCGGCGTGGCTGTAGCCACGGCCCTATGGCCCGTTTCCGCTGTTGGCGTGATCGTCCAGACCGCTGCCTCACCTTCATCGAAACGGAGGACGCTGCGAATTTCTTCGTCGATTTTCAATTTGCGGAAATTGGGCGCCCGTTCGGGCCATCGCACACTCCAACGTATGCCGCTGACAAGATTGGTTTCGTGAACGCGATACCAGCTCGCCGTTCCGATCTCTACAAAAAAGAGCCAGCACAAGGCAAAAATAAGGAAGGAGTCAGGAATCGCGGATTGCGGAATGCGGATTGCGGATTGCGGCCTCTGATCTCGGACTTCCGAGGTCTGACCTCTGATCGCCGATTTGCCGAGCAGATACGCCAGGCCCATGGTGCCCACAAAAACGAGACCGACGATGGTGTAGCCAGCAAGATCATGCCAGCGACTGATCTCTGAAATATTTTTTGTTGCCGCGATCGCGACCAAAAAAACGGCGCGGAGAAAATTAGCGACCAGCGCGATGGCAACCGCCTCGCCGACGAGTGCGGTGCGGCGCGAGATTGAAAGCCGTTTCAGTTCGCCGAACAGCAAGCCGATCATAAGCGACGTTTGCAAAGAACGAATGCCGCTGCACGCCTCGTTCACGCCTACCAGCCCATTGCTCACGCGAATTAGGTTTCCCTCGACTTGCGCAGGAATTCCGAGGAGCATCGCTGTTTCGGCGGCGACGCGAGCGACCGTGCGCATCAGCCCTTGAATGACGGGAACCTCGACTGCCGTCACCCACGGGACTGCGACAAAAATGAACGCCACCGGAAACGCAAAATGGCGAAGCCACGCTGGACCGCCTGCGCACCAGATCAATAACAGCGTCAGTGTTACCACCACCGCGGCGTGAATCCAGGCGAGCGGTCGCCACTCCGGGTTGGCAATTTCAAATAGGCGCACCGGCAACAACAAAAGTAGCGGGGGAATTGCGAGCAATGCAGCAGTTGTCTGTCTTTTGCGAAATTCGAATCTCGAATTTCCAATTTCGATTTGCGGTCGATCCTGCCACCGAAGCCAGAAAAGATAGAGAGCGAAAAACGGGACGAACCAGCCAAAGCTGTATTGTTCGTTGACGGACCATTCGCTGCTGAGTTGTTTGCAAAGTACAAACCAGAGGACAGCTAAAAACAGGACGCTCAGCGCGAGCGGGAGCGGAAATTGCTTGCGAGACAGCGGCGCAGCGTCAGCGAATTTGTGTGCGCTCGTCAGGTTTTGCACCGGCCGAGAGCTTACCAAATTTGCGTCCAAAGCGAACCGGGAATGTTTGGTGGTGGGCTACTTTCGTTGAAAGTAGCCCACCACCGAATGTTTCAGGAGGTTTGGTAGTCGTTGGTTGCTGCTCGAGGATCAAACCGCGCTCGCAGGTTCGACGGACGGCTTCTTTACTCTCGAAATTCGCCGTTCGATGTTGGATGCTCGGTGTTCGTTGATGGCTTCCAGTGTGCAGATTCTTGGCATCCGTTTCTTCACCGGCGACGTGGATGAAGCGGTAGCGTTGATCTTTCAACGCGGAGGATTTCTCGTCGCTCCGTCCGGGACCTGTTTCGCGCGATTGCGCGAAGACGAGATGTATCGGCGCGCCGTGCTGGCGGCTGATCTGGTGATTGCTGACAGCGGGTTGATGGTCATCTTGTGGCGCTTGTTGCGACGCAAAAGCGTCCAGCGCATTTCCGGTCTCAAATATCTGAAGCATTTGCTTGCAAAGCTGAAACGTGAGGGAACCGGAGAAGTTTTTGGGGTCGTTCCCAGCGAACGCGCGCGACAAAAATTAATCGATTGGTCGCGCCGGGAAGCGTTTTCAATCAGCATGGAGAATTGTTATGTCGCCCCCCGGTACGGATTGGAAACTGAAGATCGAAATCTTCTTGCGCTCATCGAACAGCGTCGCCCGGCGCAGGTCATCGTCGCCATTGGCAGCGGCGCGCAGGAGAAGCTCGGACATTATCTGCGCGAAAATTTGTCGTATCGACCAGCGATCCATTGCATCGGCGCCGCCCTCGGATTCATCACGGGCGACCAGCCTGCCATTCCCGATTGGGCCGATCGGTTTTATCTCGGCTGGTTTTGCCGATTGTTTGCGCAGCCGCGCATTTTCATTCCACGATTGTCTCGCGCTTCGGAGCTGCCATGGTTGATTTGGAAATATGGCGAGAAGTTGCCGCCGATGCGGATGAAATGAGTGATCGCTTATCAGCGTCGCTAGTGGGCAGTCCGTAGTCCGTCATCTCCGTAATCTTTGACACTTGGGTTTTTCCCGCAGATAGTTCGCAACATCGCGCCGTTACAGGATGTGATACGCCCATTTTTCTTGAACGTGTAACTCGGAACCGCCTTGTCCCGGTTTATTCATAACGTTTCCGATCTAATTGGTCGCGTTCTCTTTCTCGCCCGGCCATACGGCAGAACTAAGCTGGGTTTGGTTTTTTCGCTCTCACTTGCGCAAGCCGTCTTTCAAGTTATCGGCATCACGTCGATTTTCCCATTCTTGGCAATCGCCGCCGATCCCGAGCGCATTCGCCGGTCTGAATACGGCATACATTTCTTAAAGTTGTTTCCGCCAATGGAAAATCGGGAACTACTTCTTGTAGCCGGGGTGATCGCAATCGCAGCTCTCCTCGCATCTAATGTCGTTAATCTCGTGGCCGAGTATGTGCGCACCCGATATGCGCAAAACTTCGGTCACTGGTTGCGCGTCCGCCTGCTGCGCCGAATGGCCTCACAGCCGTACCCCTATTTTCTTCAGCGCAACTCCGCCGATCTGCTAAAAAAAGTTGTTGGCGACGTGATGAACTATAGCAGCGGCGTGCTCCTGCCGTTGCTGGACAGCGTCGCGCGCGGCCTCACGGCGGTACTTTTGTTGGCCACGCTTTTTCTCGTTCAGCCGGTGATTGCTCTCTCGGCGGCAATCGGGCTGGGCGCATATTACGTGATCATCTTTCGCCTGCTCGCGCGGAAACGTCGAGAGGCGAATGAGAGTTTACAAAGATCTGTAGCCGGCTCATATCGCGAAGCGCACCAAATGCTCAGCGGGATCAAAGCGGTAAAGGTCCATCGCGCGGAAGAACATTTCCTCAAGCGCTTTGCCAGTCATTCCACGGTGGTTGCCCAGATGTTTGGACGAATTCCAGTCTTCACCAACAGCCCTCGCTATCTCGTCGAACCACTCGCTTTCGGCGGTCTTGTGCTGGCTGTGCTGCTGCTCGCAATGAGAGGCCGCGATTTCTCCGACATTCTTCCGAACCTCGGCGTGATGGCGCTGGCAGGTTATCGACTGCTGCCTTCGCTCCAGTTGCTTTATGGTCAGCTCACTCAGATCAGCTCCATGCGCCACGCGGTGGACGAAGTGTACGACGAATTTGTCGCCGCGGAGACTGAGGCTCCGGTTTTGTCCGTGACCGGCAGCGAGCGTCGCACGCCAGCGAGGCCTTTTCATTGGAATGACGCGATTACTTTGCGCGAAGTCAGTTTTTGTTATTCTGGCACATCACGGCCGGCGCTGGATGGTCTTTCTCTGACCATCGCCAAAAACACGTCTGTCGGTGTAATTGGTCCGACAGGTTCGGGAAAATCAACTCTGGTTGATTTATTACTTGGCCTGTACCAGCCAACGGCAGGCGAGATACTGATTGATGGCCGGCCCCTTACGCCTGCGCTGGTGTCCGCGTGGCAGGCTTCCATCGGTTATGTGCCACAGGACATTTTTCTCATCGACGATACGATCACGCGCAATATCGCGTTTGGCTTGCCGGACAATGAGGTGGATGCTGCGCGCTTGCGCGAAGCTTGCGACATGGCGCAGATACTCGACGTTATTGAAGCGGAACTGCGCGATGGTTTCGACACGAACGTCGGGGAACGTGGTGTCAGACTTTCCGGCGGCCAGCGGCAGCGCATCGGTCTTGCGCGCTCGCTTTACCATCGTCCGTCGCTGTTGATTCTGGATGAAGCGACCAGCGCACTGGACATAGCGACTGAAGCAAAGCTGCTTGAGGCGTTACGCGTTCTTGCGGGTAAACTGACCATGGTTGTGGCCGCTCATCGCCTCAGTGCCGTAGCGAATTGCGATCAACTGGTTGACCTCGGCGAAATGACCGGCGCCGTAAAAGCCAGTTATGGGTTCCGTTGAAAGCGGGCGGAATCGCGAGACCCGTGGCGATAATCTC
Organism: Verrucomicrobiota bacterium; assembly: GCA_003218885.1. Classification (GTDB taxonomy): domain Bacteria; phylum Verrucomicrobiota; class Verrucomicrobiia; order Chthoniobacterales; family UBA10450; genus Udaeobacter. The sequence goes on from QHOV01000139.1 coordinate 14,888, forward strand.
ACGTTATTTTCCTGCGCGATTTCGGCGCTCAATTAGTGCGCCCCGGTTTTTGCAGCGGTTGAAAAAGTCGCAAACTGTAGTCGGAGGCCCGTTCAAGGGGATGCTGTATGAGGGCCAAGCTGTCTGTGGCGCAGCCGCCCCTAAAATCATGGGCGTTTACGAATCCGAGCTCGCGCCCTTTTTTTTGAAATGGTCTGTTATCCCCTTCCGGCACATTATCAACGTTGGAGCAGGGGAGGGATACTACGCGGTCGGCTGCGCAATGTTATGGCCGCACGCAACGGTGACGGCATTTGAAAGCAGCGAAGAAGGACGGAGACTCCTAACTCGCAATGTCGAACTCAACGGGCTGCAATCGCGGGTAAGAATAATGGGGTATTGCGGACCGGAACAGCTCCATGCCGCGGCAGTTAATGACGAGTCTTCTCTTATTATTGTCGATGTGGAAGGGGCAGAAAGCGATCTGCTGGATCGTGGCAACATCCCCGGCCTGGCAAATGCGTATATGATCGTGGAAATTCATGACTTTATCGATCAACAGCTGGGCGAGACCGTCTCCTCACGGCTAAGGTCAAGTCACCGTATCGAAGAAGTGCGAACTCAAAGACGAACCTTTTGGGATTTTCGTGAACCGCGCGCGTTCTGGTTAAGACTCTGGTTGCTTCCCTATCTGAAGCAATATGCTGACGAATTGCGTCCGGGGCCGATGAGATGGTTTTGTTGCACGCCGATCCCTTCGAGGCAAGCACCATTTGGCGGGAAATGACTGACTACGCACAATCGACTCTTTCCGCGCAGCGAAAGGCGCTCTCGCGAAAATTTGCGCTCGGCCTTCTGCGGCCATTCAGCGGAATGAATATCTCTGTGCGATTGGGCGAGATCGCACAAACAGTCCTTTCACGGTGGCCAATTCTTCCTCAAGCAGCCAAACCGACTGCGAACGTCTCCTATCTCACAGTAAGCGACCGCGCGCACTGGCTGATGTTGCGGGAAAGTCTGTTTTCGCTGCACCGCTCATGGAATTTTTTGCCGAAGATTACTGTCGTCTCGGACGACTGGTGGAAGGCGGATGAATTTGCGGAAGTGTTTGCCTGGTGGTCCACGCCGATCGCCGTCTTGACGCGGCAGGAGGTTTGCCAGGCGGCTTCGTCTGCCGGTTTCCCGGAGCTCGCGAATTACGCGCAAGAAAGTCTCTACGGGCTTAAGCTCGCTGCGATTGTGACCCAGGCAAGGAAACAGCCGGTGCTCTTTGTGGATGCTGACATTCTTTGGTTCAGAGATCCAGCGTCGCTTTTGGGCGATCCCGTGTTGTGGGACAAACCTCGGGCATTGCGCGAGAACAACTGCCATCAGCGGCGAGAGATGGCGCTGCGGCATTGCCCGCAGGTGTTGGAGCCACCGTTTGTTAACAGCGGAATCGTCGCCTTGCACGGTGAACTTATGGCGCCGGAGCCTCTGCGCAGTTTGGTGCAAGAAGCATTGCCGAATCCTCAGGACAGCTCATGCGAGCAAACCATCATTGCCACGGCCGTAAAAATAGACGGAGAATTATTGCCGGAGAAGCTGAGCCTGGTTGAATTCGATGACGTCAATAAATTTCGTTGTCGCAACATATGGGATGAGGGTTACTACTCCCGCCACTACGTCAACTGGATGCGACATATGTTTTACCGCGACGCGCTTAAACTCCGTTTGCGTCGCGACAGGCTGGAGGCTCGCCCGTCGAGTGATGCGGCATGCGCACGTTCGACGCAAATGACGCAGCGCATTTGATGGACCGTGATTCCGCAGGTTCGACCGGCAACCTTCCGGATCTGACTATGCCGCGCGATAAACGAATTCGCGTTTTTTACCTGAGCTATACGCCACCAGTTCCAACATGGGGCGGTGCGATGTCTTTCTATCGTCATTTCGCCGAGCGAAACGATTTTGAGATATTCGTCGCCACGGACAGCGCTGAAGTGCAGCAGTACGAGGTGCCGTATCGATTTTTACGGTTCGATGTACCGAAATGGCTCAAGAGAATGCTGCGCACGCGGCTATACAGGTGGTCTTGGCACTATAATCAATTGATCGCTGGTTACTTTGTTCCGCGTCGGGTGTGGGAGGCCGCACGGGTTTTTAAGCCCGACTTGGTGTTTACGATTGCTGGTAGTTGGAACTGGACAGCGCGAGTTGCGCAGCGCGTTGCGCGACGGTTGAGGGTGCCGTTAGTTGCCAGCTTCAATGATTGGTTTGATTTCGGAGTTCTGATGCACCCGTACTTTCGCGGTTCGATCGAAAGGGCCTTTCGTAAGTTCTACCGCGATTGTGATCTCGCATTCTGTACCTCGGAAGGGATGCTCGAGGCACTCGGCCCACATCCTAACGCGCATGTGTTGTATCCAACCGGGTGTAGCGTGCTCGACAACAGGCGCGAATTCATTCCGTTTACTCCTGGTGGGAGGCCGGCCACCGTGTTCTTTGCAGGCAGCCTTTCGGCTTGGTACGGACCAATGCTCGAGCAGCTCGTGCGAGCAAGCTCCGACTCCCAGTTGCGTTTCGAAATTTTCGGCAGCCACGCTAGTTGGAGCCGAGACTTTGATAGCGCTGTACGAACAACCGGTGTTTACAAAGGACAAGTAACCTTTGATGAGCTCAAGACCCATGTTCTAGAAGCCGATTTGCTGTTGTTACCGATGGGTTTTGGTAATGAGTGCGCTCAAATTGAGCGAACCAGCTTTAAGACAAAGTTTCTTGATTATCTGACATTTCAAAAACCAATTGTCGTCTGGGGACCAGACTACTGTTCTGCAGTTCGCGTTGCCCACGAGTTTGATGCGGCGCAGTGTTATACTTCGCCAGATGCAGCAGGTTGCATCGCTACTCTTGAGAATGTGGCTCATAGCTCAGAACGTCAGAAACAGCTTGTCGCAAACGCGCGCCGAATGTATCAGAGTCGATTCGAACCCAGCCGAATCCATGCCGTGTTACTCAGGGAGTGCGAGAAATTGGTACGGTCGCAACGTCGCTGAAGGTTTTTGAAAACGACAATCACTGGTTCTTATCAGCACCTTCAAAGGTGGTGCCTGCGCCGAGCCTGGCTGCGAGAAATGCGTCGGCAGGGGATTTCGATTCACAAATCGATTGAACTGACCGGGCGCGCTGACGTGGAGCCATGGCTGAAATTCGGCACCGGCTCCGTCATCGAGCGCGAGTGTACTATTTGGTGTGCGGCCGAGGGTGACAGCGAACCGTCGGTGATTACCGGAGCTAATGTGTTTATTGGCAGAAACACTTATCTGGGTGCCTGGAAGCCGATCTCGATAGGAAGCGACACGTTGATTGGAGCTTATTGCTACATAATTAGCGGTAATCATCGGTTTGGCGCCCCTGATGTGCCTGTTCGCACGCAAGGATACGAGGGAAAGCCGATTAGAATTGGCCGAAATGTGTGGCTGGGCGCCCACGTCGTCGTTTTGCCTGGAGTTACAATCGACGACAATGCAGTGATCGGCGCGGCCAGTGTAGTTACCACCTCAGTACCTGGAGCGGAAATCTGGGCAGGAGTTCCAGCGCGCCGAGTTCGCAGCGTGTTTCCGAGTCCTGCGAAAGAATAACTGGTCGCATGCGAATCGGAATAATTTCTACCGTTGGCGATTACTCGTGGGCCGGTAGCGAAGAGATGTGGAAGTTGTTTGCGATAGAAGCGCTGCGACGCGGGCATTCCATCGCCGCTATGCTGCAAACGCCAATCGCGCAGTCTGAAGAGGTTGCCGAATTCCGTGTTCTTGGTGGAGTCGTATTCGCATACAAGCCACTGAATCGCGTTACATCGCGCGCTGTGCGTCGTGGCTGGTATTCCCGGTTTCGGCGGTTCAAGCGGTGGCATCCCGAAGTTGTATGCGTCTCCGGCCCTCCAGCCACCTCCTATCGCGACCGGGATCTCTACAGGTTTTTAAGAGCGCACACCGGCGGCCGGGTATTCATCATACAGGGCAACGCGGAGTGGTACGTCACCGGCCAGGCCGAACGAGATGCGTTGCGAGCGCTTTATCGCTCGGCGCGACGAATCATCTGCGTCTCGCGTGACAACGCGGAGCTATTGCAGAGACAACTAACATCGACTCTGCCTATTACGATCTTACCCAATCCAATCAGGACACGGTTGGAGCGCCCATTACCTTGGCCTGGTGATTCAGAGCAAGTGCAATTTGCGACAGTTGGCCGGTATGATGTAGGCAGTAAATGCCAGGATCGCGTCCTTCAGGCGCTTGGGACTTCGCAGTGGAAAGAGCGCAATTGGCGACTCGATCTTTTCGGAAGCGGCCCGGATGAAAGATATCTTCAAGACGTGATCCGGTACTTTGGCCTGGAAGATCGCGTGACGCTACGTGGTTTTGAACGGGACTTCATGAAAATATGGATGGATCATCATGTCCATATCTTGATTTCTCGCGGCGAAGGGCTGGCGCTTGCCCTAATAGAGTCTATGTTTTGCGGCCGGCCTGCCGTGATCACCCGGACGGGCGGAAATCATGAGCTGCTGCGAGACGACAAAGATGGTTTCGTGAGTGCCGGTGAAGATCCGGAGATCATACGTGAAGTGTTGGAGCGAGCCTGGCTCAACCGCCAGACGTGGTCGGAAATGGGAGAAGCCGCTTTCCAGCGAGCCAACGAGTGGATACCCAGCGATCTACCGGTCCGCTTATTTCAGAGCATTTGCGATTCGGAATACTGATGCGAAAGGCTAGTGAGTTTCGCATGCATGCGCGGTCCGTGTTCAGACGAATATTTCATTTGCTCGTCGACCGGCTGGGAATTCGACGTTTCAAAGAGCATTCATTTTTTGGGACGCTCCTGGCGCGACCAGCGGCGGTGGCCGACTTTGGCGCGCACCGCGGAGAATTCTTTGCCGCTTTGAAATCCGAATATTCGATTTCTCGGGCGCTTCTCATCGAGGCGAATCCCGCATTAGCAGAGTCCCTGAAAGAAAGATTCGGCAACGAGGCGGATGTACGTCACGCTGCCTTGGTAGGCAGAAATAACAAAGGACCGATCACATTTACGCGCTCAACCAATCCCGAGTCGTCTAGTATTTTCAGTGAGTGGGCGGCGGCCTACGGCGTGGCTGACCAGATGGACGTTCCTGCAGTGGATCTTGCAAAAGCGCTTCGGGAATTGGGCGGGCGAGTGGACTTGGTAAAATTCGACGTGGAAGGCGCTGAAGTCGACATTTTACAAACTGCGAGCGCATCTGATCTGGCCAGTTGCGGCCAGTTGACTGTAGAATTTCACGACAAGGGGCCGCCAATAACACGACGCGATGTTGATCGCGTCTGTCAGCGCATGCGTTGCGAAGGTTACGGCATTGTAAACGCTAGCTGGCCTCACGTTGAGGACGTCTTGTTCGTGAATCTTAAAAGCATGCCCGCGGCTAGACGGATAGAATTTCGCTGCCGTCTGGCGCTAGCTAATGTGTTGTTCATTACCCGTCGAGCAATCTTCGACCGCGCTCATTTGTAAGGAGAACGTGATGGAACCAGTTGTGCTTGCCCTAGCGAGTGACGAACGCTATTTCCCAGGACTCTATTGCGCGGTGGCGAGCGCGTTGAGCCATCTTGATGTGACAAGTAAAGTGGATTTGAAGGTACTTGACGGTGGCATTTCCGGGACGTCTAGGGACACTCTTTCAAAATTGATTCTGCTGCCGCATCTCTTGGATGTGCAACGCTTGATCTATCTCGACTGCGACGTATTGGTATTCCGGGATCTCTCCGAGCTTTTTGATCTTGAATTGTCCCACGGCAAGATCCTTGCAGCTGTTCCCGATTCGGAGACTCTGACGCTTAGCTGTGACTCCCAAGCAGTTGCAGACGCGATGAATCTTCCGGCTGATCGGCTCTACTTTAATTCGGGCGTAATGCTGTTGAATCTGTACGAACTAAGGAAACAGAATTTCACCAAGCAGTCTCTCGAATTTCTCAAAAACTGGAGGGGATATTACCGATTTCATGACCAGTCAGCCTTCAACTTTCTTCTTCAGGGATGGATTGACGAGTTACCCGAATACTGGAATCGCGCGTCCTGGCGGTTTGACGCACAGCAGAATAACGATCTGGACTGTGTGCTTCACTACACGAGTCTGGCGCCGTGGCTCGGTGGAACGCGCGGCCCAGCCCAGGTCTTGTTTGAACGGTTTGCTGTGAATGCCGGGTTGCCTGTCAATCGGCAAATAGGGGCCTTCAAAAAATCGCAGCAGCAACAATTGTTTCGGAATGCACTTGCACCTTTTCGAGTCCTCGGGTTTCCGCTGCTGTCCCTCTTGTACAAAATTGCCGGACAAAAGGAGAAATGTGTAGCCTATAAGAAAGCAGCGCGTTACTGGTTCGACTACATTCGCAATGCGCCGACCCGGCGCCAGCTTCATCATAAGCGCGCCGAGCAAATTCAACGTATGAAGTTCAAATTCGCCGTCTTCAAGTCCGCAACATGAGGGTATTGCATCTTAACACTCATGCCTCCGGCGGCAGCTACGAGTATGCGGCGCTTCTTTCCACCGCATTAGCGGAGCAGGGGATGGAGAGCCACGTGCTGTGCGAGAATTCGCCGTCAAGACAAACCGGCAGACTTCTCTTAGATCGCGTGATTCGCCGATCGTATGTTTCCTTATCCCTCGAGCCGTGGCACGGAACGCGGCGACTATTGTCGCCGCCCGGACCTGAGGAGCTGGATGGAATTGACGTGGTTCATTTGCACACGGTCGCCGACTGGTTCGACGTTCCTCGTTGGTTGGAAACGCTGCCGCGCAGAATGGGCGTCGTGATCAGCGTCCACGATATGTGGCACGTGACCGGAGGCTGCTTTCTCTATCGTGGATGCGATCGCTACGCCAATCAGACACACCCTTGCGATCCGTGTCCGATCTTGCGATGGCCTGCAAACCGGTTCCTGGCAAGGACTGCGTATTCCCGGAAGTTGTGGGCATATCGGGATTGTGGAGCACGCATGGTCGCAAACAGCCGCTGGTTGGCCGAAATCGCTGGGCGAAGCCCACTAGCCAAAGCCTGCGGCGGGGTGCGAGTAATTTCTCCTGGAATCGACACGACGGTTTTTAAACTGCAAGACAAGGACCTGTGCCGAAAGGATCTGAAATTGCCAGCAGACGCGTTTGTCATCATTACAGGTGGCGCGTCGCTAACGGATGCAAACAAAAATGTGCCGTGGCTCTTCGAGCAACTGTCGCGTTTGCCAGACCTCGGGGGCGTAATCGTTTTGGCTTTCGGCGAAGGCGCCGTATCGGTTCCGGACCGTTTGAACGTGCGGTTTACGGGTAGCATTCGCGACCGACACGATCTAGTGCGGCTCTTTGCGGCTGCGGATGTTTTTGTCAGCGCTTCGTTAATGGAAACGTACGGGCTAACGCTGGTGGAAGCGATGGCTTGCGGAACACCAGTGGTGGCGTTTCGAGTTGGTGGAATTCCTGAAGCCGCGCCTGATGGGCAGGGTAGCATCCTCTGTGCACCGCGAGATGCCGCCGCATTAATCGAAGCTATCATGAGCCTACGGGATTCGTCGCGGCTTCGTGAGGCGCTTGGGAAGGCTGGCAGTGAAATAGTCTGCGCTCGGAACAGACTGAGTTTCTTCTCGAAGTCGTTCCAAGAAATCTATCGAGAATGCGTCTCGCTTAAGAACGCACAGCCCGAACGATCGGCAGTTATCTGGTGAACGTGCAGGCGCCATTCGGTTTTGTGACCGGCTGCCATGCTGGGGACAAGTTCATGGTTCAAGCCACGCTCGCCAGCATGAGGCATTTCTGCCCACAGGTACCGATATGCCTGACGGTCGATGG
>QHOV01000163.1 GCA_003218885.1 Verrucomicrobiota bacterium
GGGTAACCGCCGCAGCGCGCCGCGCGATTACATTTTCGAGCAGCAGGTGTTTCTTGGGAAAATGCGCATGGGCCAGGACATCGCGAACATAGGTGCGCGCGCCCCAGCGGAACAGCCGAGCCCTCCTCCAGCTGGCGCTGCTGCTCCTGCAGCTTCGCCGAGTGGAGGAACAAGTCCCGCTGCCTCGGCTTCGCCGCGAGGAGGAGCATCAGCCGCTGGTTCGCCAGCTGCGAAACAAGCTCCGAGTCCTTCTCCTGCAGCACAGGTTGGCTCGCCTGGACCAGCCGCTTCTCCTGCAGCACCCGGCGGATCGCCAGCAGCGCCTTCGAGTTCGCCCCCACCAAAAGCACCAGCAGCTCCGGCCCCGAAGGCTCCTCTTTCTTCGCCGTCTCCGCCAGCAATAGCAAACGCAAGTCCGGCCGCAGGAGCACCGTGGCCCGTGCAGACAGCGGGTGAGCCACCGATGTACTCTGCCGCGTGGCATCATGTGCATCTTTATTCGCCGCGCAGCATCAATGTCGATTCGAACATGCCGTCCTATCGTTTCCTTTATGAAAGGCACCGCATCAGTGACGCACGCTCGGCGGACGCGCTGCAGCTCACCGGTTCCGACGCGCCACCCGAAGGTTGGGAGATTGTCCCGAGTTTCGATGCGAAATGCCTTGTCGCTTACTTGATGTCGCTCAATCAATCGCATCCGCTGAACGAAGTAAGATCAGTCGCAGGCGCGCCAGCAGCGCCCGCGCCCGCGGGATCGCCACCACCGCCGTCGCCTGCTCCTGCAAAATGACAACGCAATGAACGAAGAACCGAAACCGCCGGCGCGCATAGGCCAGGGAATGGATTACGGCGAACAGTCCGACGTCCAACAAGTGCACGCTGCGGTTCAACGCGAAAAACGCGAACCACGCGTCGGCGCCGAGCCACTCTCGATTTGGCTGATCGCGATTTACGGGCTGGCAGTCTTTTTTGGGGGCGCATATCTCGGGCGCTACTCTGGGAATTTCATGAGTGGCGGGCTCGACCCGATGGGCGCGCCGCCCACGACGAAAAAAGCAGCGGCGGGTCCGGGTGGCGGTGAGCAAGCTGCCGAATTATCGCCGCGCGATCGCGGCAAAAAGATTTTCGCAGCGAACTGTCAGACGTGCCATCAAGCAAACGGACTTGGCGTGGCCGGTCAATATCCGCCGCTGGCTGGTTCGGAATTTACGAACGGCGGCTCGCGACGAATGGGCATGATTGTGCTCAAAGGCTTGCAAGGCCCTGTGAAAGTTAAAGGGCAACAGTATGGTACCGCAGTCATGCAACCGTGGGACAAAACCTTGACCGACCAAAAAATTGCCGACGTCATGACCTATGAGCGGAGTGACTGGGGCAACAGCGCCAGCCCAGTCACAGTTGAACAAATCGCAGCATTACGGAAAGAACTGGCTAATCATCCCGAATCTTTCACTGAACACGACATTCTCGCCGCTCCTGACGAAGATCTTCCCGGCGGCGCGCCTCCAGGGGGCGCTGCACCAAAACCCGGCGAAGCCGCAAAGCCCGGCGAACCACCCAAGCCGCAAGGCTAGGCACACCGGCGCCCGACGATCTCGGGGGTCTTGTTATGAGATCCAAACTTGCCGTTTATTTTTTGATGCTTATGACCGGCATCTGCACGAACGCCCAGCCGAAGCCGTCGGCAACATTGGTCGTAACCAATGCCGCCGTTTACACAGTAGATAAACAGCATCCCAGAGCCGAAGCAGTTGCTATTATCGGCGATCGCATCGCGGCTGTCGGCTCCCGCGCGGAGATCGATTTGTGGCGCGGCCCGGAGACGAAAGTGATCGATGCGGGTGGCAAGCTGGTTTTGCCTGGCTTCAACGACGCGCACGTGCATTTCATTCAAGGCGGAGCGCAGCTCGATCAAGTTCAGCTTATTGATGTTGCGAGCCCGCAGGAGTTCGCGAAGAGCATCGCGGCGCAGGTGGCTAAAACGCCGAAAGGCCAATGGATTTTGGGCGGCCGCTGGGATGAAACCAAATGGCCTAAACCGGAGCTTCCGACTAAAGAGCTCGTTGACGCAGTGACGGCTGCCACTCCAATTTTCGTTGAGCGCTACGACGGTCACGAGGCGCTCGCTAATTCGGCGGCAATGAAACTGGCCGGCGTTGACGCCAAAACCGCGGACGTTCCGGGCGGAGTCATCGTGCGCGACGCAAGCGGAAATCCAACTGGCATTTTCAAGGACGCGGCGCAGGAACTGATCTACAAGGCGATTCCACCAATGTCTCACGAGCAGCGGATCCGCGTTGCTCGCCGGGCGCTGGAACACGCAGCATCGCTGGGCGTGACGAGTGTGCAGCACATGAACCCAGAGTTTCCCGACGTGGCTGCCTATTCCGAGCTCGCGGAAAAGGGTGAGCTCACCACGCGCATCTACGCGGTCCCGATGGAGACGGACTGGCGAGACCAGGCAAAGGTTGGCATTCGTCGCTCTTGGGGATCGCCTTATTTGCGACTCGGCGCAGTGAAGGGCTACGCCGATGGCTCGTTAGGCTCGCGAACGGCTTACATGTTTGAGCCGTTTGCCGATGATCCAGGCAACACCGGCCTGTTGAGCGACGAAATGCATCCGCCCAGTGCCATGCGCGAGCGGTTAATGGGGGCCGACGCCGCCGGACTACAACTGCGTGTTCACGCGATCGGCGACCGCGCAATCTCTATGATGCTCGATATTTTCGGCGATATCGAAAAGGAGCATGGCTATCACGACCAGCGTTTTGCTATCGAGCACGCGCAGCACTCGGCGCAAAAAGATTTCGAGCGATTTGCGAAGCTCCATGTCATCGCCTCGATGCAGCCTTATCACGCGATCGACGACGGTCGCTGGGCGGAAAAGCGCCTCGGTCACGATCGCGCACGATACAGTTACGCGTGGCGCAGCTTCCTCGATCACGGCGTGACGCTCGCCTTCGGAACCGATTGGCCTGTCGCGCCGCTCGATCCCATGTTGGGACTTTACGCAGCGGTGACTCGCGCCACACTGGATGGCAAGAATCCCGGTGGTTGGATTCCGGAGGAAAAGATTACCCTGTCAGAGGCGGTGGAAGCCTATACCATGAGTTCGGCGTTCGCGGAATTTCAGGAAAAGGACAAAGGCTCAATCACGCCAGGCAAACTGGCTGACATGGTCATCCTGAGTGACAACATCTTTGACCTCAAACCGGAAGCCATTCGCAAGGCAAAAGTGGAAATAACGATCGTAGGCGGGAAAGTGGTGTACGGAGCGGCACGCAATCGGTGACGCCGGGATTACATTGAGAACTCTCTGCCGATCTTACGATGCCGTCGCGCTCGCAGGAATAAAAGTTTCCGGCTCTTCGAATCGAAGTTTTTTACCCAGCTCGTGCCGCAGCAGCAATAAATTCACGCACATCTGAAGAACGATCGACCCCACCGACAGATACCAGATGTGCCGAATCTCAAAGCCTGGCGTCCGCGAGATGAGCAACGCCGGTAGAGCGAACAGAATTAGCCGTGTCATCGAGCTGAACAGCGGCGGCAGCGTGTTGCCGATTCCCTGAAAAATGCTGGACGTTACAAAAACAATTCCCGCCGACACAAAATTCAATGAGACGATCCGGAGGTACTCGCTGCCGAAGGCGATCACTCGCGGATCGCGTGAGAAAATTCGAATCAGCGTTGTCGGCGCGAGGAACGCGATCAACGTGAGCACCAGCATCATCAACGATGCAATGCCAATCGCTGAATAGACAGAATGCCGGACTCGCTCGGCGCGACGACCGCCGAAGTTCTGTCCGACAACAGGCGACACGGCAAAGCTGAGCGCCACGACCGGCAGAAAAAGGGCCTGCATCACACGCGCGCCGACTCCAAAACCCGCCTGAGCCTCTGGCCCAAAGCCGCGGATGATCGCGTAAACGAGCACAATGTAAACAAAGAGCAGTAAGAACTCCGCCCCGGCCGGCACACCGATCCCCAGCATTCCTCCCCAAATCTTTGTGCGTGGGCGAAAAAGCGGAAAACGGAAACGCAGGTAATGATATTTCTTTTCGAAATAAATTACGATCAGCACGTCCGCGACGAGAATCGAAATAAATGTGGCAAGCGCCGCGCCGGTCACTCCCAGTCTGGGCCACGGGCCAATTCCGAAAATCAGCAGCGGGGCCAGCACGATGTTGAGGAGCACGCTGAACACTTGAAATCCCACGGCCGGTTTAATGATTCCAGTGGCACGCAGCGCCGAGCTTAGTGCCACCAGAGGAAACTGCAGTAAAAGCCCGGGTAGAAACCAGAGGAGATAAGCTTTTGCCAACGTAGCTGTCGCTGCGTCCGCGCTGAGCCAATCGCAGTAAGCCGGACGAAGAATGAATCCGACAACAGCCAAAGCCAGCGCAATCAAGATCGACATAACGAAAGACTGATTGAACACCAGTTCGGCCTGCGTCTGGTTCTTCCTTCCGGCTGCTTGTGAAATCAAGGTGGTTGTTCCCACGCCCAGCATCTGTGTGAGTGCCAGCACAATCATCGTGATGTTGCCGGCCACGCCGACCGCCGCGATCGCTTCCTTCCCGAGGTGGCCCACCCAGTAGAGATCGGCCAGTAAATAAAGGGTCTGCACCACCATGCTCACGGCCAAAAACGCCGACATGTGCAGCAGATGCCTCGTGACTGAACCCGTCGTCAGATCCTTCATAAGTTATCTGCGTATCAACCCGGCAGCGACCCGCTTTCGCCAGGCCTCCCGATGGAGGATGAGAATGATCAACCAGATGACGAACGCGAATAGACCACCAGGAAGAGTCACAAGCATTAACCAACCTGCTACCCCGAGAGTATAAAGAAGATGTCCATAATCCTGTCCGTTGATGATACAGGGATGCACCGAGCCTTCATCGACTTTGCATCCGTTTGCGTTAGCGATTAAACCACATGCCACGACCGATCCCATCGGCGCCAGCGCAACGAGAATGATCAAGGCCAGAACGATCCAGTAAACAATCCATGGGAACCGTTTCCGAACCGGTAGAGGTGGCGGGTTCATCAGCAGCTCACTGCGGATGCGTTTTCTTGAACCCCTCCGTATACCCCTTTTCGAACGCCTCCTTCCAAGCCTGCGGCCCGCCTGCTCCTGACGAATTTGGGAGCTGTTCGCCAGACCCCTGCTGCTCGAAATACTTCTGAGCCGTCATGTTCAATTCAGCGTCTGTCGGCAACTTTGCGTCGCGCGGCGCTTGCTCTGCCGCTTTCTCCCCGATTTCGTAAGCGGCCCGCTCCTCCGCGGTTCTGCCGTGAGCCGCGCGATGAGTGTAGAACACCGTCACACCGCACACGATGAACGCCGCCACTCCCACCATCACAAAAAACCGCACCGGCTTGAATTCTCTGGCCACGACTCGCGGCTAGACAACCATATGCGATTCTTTGTGGCAACAGTTTATGCCTTTACGCACTGTGGCGGCAGGCGTGTAGCCTTTACGATCCTGCCGCTCGAAAGATTCTGACGAAAAGAAGATGCGTCGGCAGATAAACAACCAGCGGGAACAGCAGCATTAGAAGAATCACAAACAGCGGGGCGGGCAGAATCCTCTGCGGATTTTGGCCGAAACCATAGACCCAGTTCACATTCTCCTGCGGGTTGCTCACCAGATAAGAGAGCGGCAGCACCACCAACGCCACAACCGTCTGCCAGACAAAAGCCCGCTGATCGTAGCCGAGCCGGTAAAGCGTCCAGAGAAGTAGCAGTGGCAGGACAATATGAAAACAGGACAGGCTGCGGATAAACAACGGGATCTTCGGATCGAACATGTAGGCACTGAGACCGATCAATGACTTGCCGGTTAAGAGGCGCACAAAGAAATCGACATTCCAGAGCGCTTCAAAGAACACGACTGAAATGGCCGTCATGCTGATCAGCAGCGCGTTCTCCAGCCAGAGCGCGGGCACGAGTGCGAGCAAAGCGATATCTGAGAACCAAAGGAAATTGG
>QHOV01000164.1 GCA_003218885.1 Verrucomicrobiota bacterium
GCAGCCGCTGCAAGAATCAGGCCTAGCGAAGGGATGGAATGAACTTTTGTGAAGTAGCCAACCAGCCCGGCGATTGAGTTTGCCCAAATGAATAGCGCCGAGACAGCGGCAGCCTGACGAATATGCGCCCACCGGCGAAACAGCAGCAGAGGAGTGAGAAATATTCCGCCTCCAGTTCCAGTTAGCCCCGCAAGAAATCCGAGACCTGCGCCGACGCTTATCGCCACGGGCTGCGACGGAGTGAACGTTTGCGGCGGATCACTGCGGCGAAAGACCAGTCGTGCGGCGGAGAAAAGCAATACAGTCCCGATCAAAATCCTCAGAACCGAAGCGGACGGCTGCAAATAGCCGCCAACGTACGCGGCGGGGATGGAAAGCAGCGCAAATGGCCAGAATAATTTCCACGAGAAATGACCGGCGCGCCAAAACTGAAACGCGCCGATGGACGCAACCAAAATGTTAAGCACAAGCGCCGTCGGACGAATGACGGTCGGTGCTATCCCGAACAGCGTCATCGTAGCGATGTAACCCGACGCACCTGCGTGGCCCACCGACGAGTAAAGAAACGCGATCAGTCCGATGGCGAGAAAAAGAAATATGAGATGCGCAGTATCCATGTTTTGTCATGTCGAGCGGAGTCGAGACATCTCTAACTCTTGGGATGCCTTCGCTACCGCCCGCTAAAAACAGCCAGAGATTCCTCGACTTCGCTCGGAATGACAAGAATGCTGCTGTGAGCTCTCACTCAGCCGTTCCATCCGATGACAAGCCACTTCCGCTTTGGATTTCTCGCGCTAACGTGGTTGGTGACAGCAAATCATAGCGATGCTGACCTGACACCGGCGGGCGCGCGGCGCTCGGAGAGCGCCGCTACAGAAAAACGCGAGCACACGAACCGGCTCGCGCACGAGAAGTCGCCTTACCTTCTTCAGCACGCGCATAATCCGGTCGATTGGTATCCGTGGGGCGAAGAAGCGTTTACCAAAGCGCGCCAGGAAAACAAACCCATCTTTCTCTCGGTAGGTTATTCCACCTGCCACTGGTGCCACGTCATGGCGCACGAATCGTTCGAAAATGAAGAAGTGGCTGCGATCATGAACCGCGAGTTCGTGAACATCAAGGTGGACCGTGAAGAGCGGTCAGATGTTGACCGCGTTTACATGACTTTTGTGCAGGCTACCACCGGCGGTGGCGGCTGGCCAATGAGCGTCTGGTTGACGCCGGATTTGAAACCGTTTGTCGGCGGAACTTATTTTCCGCCAGAAGACCGATATGGTCAGCCCGGGTTCAAGAAGGTGCTCGAAAGAGTCGCGACGGCCTGGAAGGAAAATCACGATAAGATTGTCGAGCAAGGCGGCCAGATCGTTGCGGCGCTGCGCGAATCTCAATCAGTAGGAGCCGGTGAAGGCAAAATCGACGCGGCGGTCTTGGAGGCGGCTTACAAGCAGCTTGATCGCAGTTACGACCCGAAAGAAGGCGGATTCGGTAACGCGCCGAAATTTCCACGGCCGGTGACGGTCAATTTCCTCACCCGGTTCTACGCGCGCGATCCCAAGGGCGATGCTGACAAACAAGCGCTCGAAATGGCGCTATTCACGCTGCGCAAAATGGCGGCGGGAGGAATGCACGATCACATCGGTGGCGGATTCCACCGTTACTCGGTCGATCGTTACTGGCGCGTGCCGCACTTCGAAAAAATGCTCTACGATCAGGCGCAGCTCGCAGTCGCTTATCTGGACGCATTCCAAATCACGAGAGACAAGCAATACCAATCAGTCGCGCGCGATATTCTTGACTACGTCGGCCGTGATATGACCTCGAAGGAAGGCGGATTTTTTTCCGCCGAAGATGCAGACAGCCCAGTTGCAGCCGGCATCGGCGATGCCGGGCACAGCAAGACCGCCGAAGGCTCTTTCTACATTTGGACAAAGAAAGACGTCGACGAAGCGCTTGGCGATGCCGCTGAGATTTTCGATTTCCATTACGGCGTGCAACCGCATGGAAACGCGCCGGAAGGAAGCGATCCGCACGATGAATTCCGCGGTAAAAATATTTTGATCGAGCGTCACACGATTGCGGAGACGGCTCAGCGTTTCAAGAAAAGCGAGGATGAAATTGCCGCTTTGCTGGTGCGATGTCGCGAGAAATTGTTTGCCATTCGCGAAAAACGGCCTCGCCCCCATCTCGACGATAAGATCATCGCCGCTTGGAACGGCTTAATGATCTCTGCCTACGCCCGCGCCGCGCAGGTGCTGGACGACCCGCGCTATCTGCAGATCGCGACGCGTGCGGCGAAATTCCTCCGGGCGAATCTCTATGAAGAAAAGAGCAAATTGCTCTATCGCAATTACCGCGGGGGCCGCAGCGATATTGAAGGCTTTGCCGATGATTACGCCTTTGTGATCCAAGGCCTTCTCGATTTTTACGAAGCGTCGTTCGATGTCGATTGGCTGAAGTTTGCGGTCGAATTGCAGGAGACGCAGGACCGCTTGTTTTTCGACGAGAAGAACGGCGGCTACTTCAGCACGAGCGGAAAGGACCAGAGTGTCTTCCTCCGGATGAAGGACGACAACGACGGCGCGGAACCGGCTGCGAGTTCAGTGGCAGCCCTCAATCTTTTAAGGCTCGCACAATTTCGGGACGATAAAACGCTGGCGGAGCGCGCCAGAAAAACGATCGATGCATTTGCAACTACGCTGTCGCATTTCCCAAGCGCCATGCCGCAAATTCTGGTCGCACTCGACTACTCGTTAAGCAAGCCGCGCCAGATTGTGATTGCCGGGAAGAAAGATGCTCCGGAAACCCAGGCGTTGTTCAAAGCGGTCCATAGCCATTTTCTGCCAAAGACAATCCTGCTTCTGGCCGATGGCAGCGACGGCCAGAAATTTCTCGGCGAGAAAAACGAAGCCATTCGCGCCATGTCCATGGTGGAAGGCAAACCGGCCGCCTACGTGTGCGAAAATTTCACGTGCAAAGCACCGGTAACCGAGCCAAAGCAACTGGCCAAATTGCTCGTCGAATAATTGTATTTTTGGGAAACCGATTCTGTAGCCACGGCCCTGCGGGCCGTCTGGTCACCTTGTCCGCGGGTCGTGTCTGCGCTGGAGACCGGCCACAGGCCGGTGGCTACAACGCCATGGCTATCTGCTCCCGGGCTTGACGGCAGGAATCTTCGCCAGATCGGGCGGGAGATTGTCTGCGGAAAATGTTTCGACATTCATCTCGATCAAGCTGACAAAGGGACAGCCAAAGTCCGGTTTTGTTTCGCCGCTGCGATCGACAATTACGCCGACTGCCGAGACGATGCTGCCACGGTCGCGGACGATGTCGATTGTTTCCTGGACGCGTCCGCCGCGGGTGACGACGTCTTCGACTACGATGAATTTTTCGTTAGGCGAAATTTGAAACCCGCGGCGTAACACAAGTTTGCCGTCCTCTTTTTCGACAAAGATGTGGCGTTTGCCTAACGAACGGCCGACTTCCTGGCCAACAATAATTCCGCCAAGAGCAGGGGAGATGACAGTGTCGCAATCAAACTTGCCCAGTTTATCAGCGAGCCATCCGCAGACTTTTGCAGCGATGTCTGTATGCTGAAGGAGCAACGCGCATTGGAAATACTGGCGACTATGCAAACCGGAGCGCAAAATGAAGTGACCATCGAGTAGCGCACCGGTCTTGCGAAAAAGGTCAAGGAGGTTTTCGCTCATGTTGTTGCAGGGCGTATCGATGAAACGCGGTTTGAGTTGGCGTCTGACACAGACGCCCTACAATTTGGCCGCTTCATTTTCGATATTACCCAGACGTGTCGTAAGCCGTTTGCACGGTTTCATCCACAGCAGCAATAGCTTCGATTTCCACATTTGCGCCTTTCGGCAGCGCCGAGACTTGGACGGTGGAACGAGCAGGGGCATTTTGTTTGAAATAGGAGCCATATATTTCGTTTACCGTTTGGAAGTCGCGAAGATCGGTGAGGAAAATGGTTGTCTTAACAACGGCATCGGGAGTGAGCCCCTCGGCTCTCAAAACGGCTGCGATGTTGTCCAATACTCGCCGGGTCTGCGCGGCGATATCGCCGGAAACGATCTCGCCCGATTTCGGGTCGAGCGGAATTTGGCCACTGCAAAAAAGGAAGTTTCCGCTGCGCACCGCTTGCGAGTAGGGGCCGATCGCGGCCGGCGCTTCGTTCGTGGAAATGATCTTCTTCATGCGGGCGATTGTAACTGCAAATCTAACCGGCACAATGAATGGCACACGAGTTGGCAACGTTTCGAACCAGAAAGCTAGTGCGAGCTCGCAGAATTTTTGTAGGGCAGGCGCGTCGCCTGCGGGACCGATAGTAAGTGGGTCGCTTGCCCTACAATTAGATTGCTGCATAGTGGGAACCCCAAGGCACGTCGCAAGATCAGCGTCGGTCGCGGCTGGGTAGCTCAGTTGGCAGAGCAGCGGACTGAAAATCCGCGTGTCGGCGGTTCGATTCCGCCCCCAGCCATCGTTGCTCTGCGTGAAAAAAACTGATCGATTATGGCTGAATTTACTGTCAACCCGAAGCGTTTTGATCCTTACAAAAACTTTAAGTTCCGTATCAAATGGGATGGCCGTTACGTTGCTGGTGTCAGCAAAATAAGCGGGCTGCGGCGTACGACGGAAGTTATTCAGCATCGCGAAGGAGGCGATCCCAGCAGCAGTCGCAAGTCTCCAGGACTCACCGAATTCGCGCCGATCACGCTTGACCGCGGTGTCACCCACGACCCGGAGTTTGAGACCTGGGCCAATAAAGTCTGGAGTCTCGGGGCAGGCCGTGGCGCGGAGGTTTCGCTGAAAGACTTCCGCAAAGATATCGTTCTTGAACTTTATAATGAGGCCGGACAACTCGTCATTGCCTATAAAATTTATCGCTGCTGGGTATCGGAATATGAAATACTGCCTGATCTCGACGCTAACGCGAATGCCATCGCTATCGAGCACATCACGCTGCAGAATGAAGGCTGGGAACGAGACCAGTCGGTAACGGAACCGGCCGAGCCATCTTTCAAAAAACCGTAGGCGATCCTGCCAGCCAAATAGCCTGACTGTTTAGGAAAAATTAGGTCGCGGCTGTGACGATTTCGTTTCGCGGAGGATTTTATGGTGGGCTGGCCCTAGCCCTTTGCATCGGGCTGTACCTCATCTGGCTCTGGCGGCCTGAGCGGCAGATCCGGCTACACACGAAAAATTTCTTTCAGGCGATCGAACACCACGATTGGATGGCCGCGGCCGATTCCCTTGGCAACGATTATCAGGATCAGTGGGGCGACGATAAGACGCGTCTTCTCGAGCGCATGCGGGAAGGTTTCCGGTGGGTCCGCGGATCTAGGATCCTTTCGCCCAATCCTGCTGTGCAGGTTGAAATGCGGCGCGCGATCTGGGTCGGCAAAATCACCGTCTATAGCAGCGACGATGGCGTGATGGAAGTGCTCGACGAGCGCGTCAACAAATTGCCTACACCCTTCGAGCTAGAGTGGCATCACTTATCGGGGAAGCCGTGGGATTGGAAGCTCGTCCGAGTGAGCAACGCGTCATTTGAGATTCCGGCCGATGTCTACTGAGGGTGGAAGGTCTTTGCCATTTCGCACGACGTGTTTTGGAGCGCGATGAGTCCTCGCATCGCTTTTATTTTGCGAGGGCTTGGCGCAATTGCGTCTTGGCAGAATCCACCTCACGTTGCGTTTGCTGGCAAAGCAGAATGGCCCGGAGCGTGTCGCCTTGATAATAGCGGGCAACAAACTTTTTCTTCGCGTACGCGCCATCAAGCCCCACACGCGTCGGCAGCACACTGAAATCCCCGACAAAATCCATCCGCAAATCGAACATCTCTGTCCAAAAGCAGGGGACTTGCTCGTAGCGGATGCGCTTTTTGCCTGTCATGTTCGCGCCCGCGATCAGGCCCTGGCTACGGGCGTTTTCCCAATGCGTCTGACGCCGCACGCCACCCATTACCCGGTCTGGATAGAACGCCAGATCGCCTACGGCATAAATTCCTTTTTCTTCGGTCTCGAGATAGTCGGTTACAGGCGATCCGTGTGGCCCCGCCAATGGAGTGTTGCGGACAAGATCGAGATTCGGTTCCGCGCCGCACGCGACCACAGCGAGGCCGACCGGGAATCGGTTGCCGCTTTTTGTCTGGATATTGCGCAGAACGGTTTTGCCCTCAAATCCGTTAGGGTCCAGATAGCGGTTCAACAGAAACGGATCACGATGCATCAGACCAACCTTCAGTTTCATCAATCGCAAACTCGCTGCCGCCTCGCATCCAAGTAATCCGCCGCCCACGACCATGATGCCTCGCTCCAAGCTGGCCATCTCTTTTAAAGCGAGCGCGTCACGGATCGTCCGCAAATAGATGACGTTGCCGAGATTGACTCCGGCCACCGGCGGGCGCACCGGCCGGCTGCCCATTGCCAGGCATGCTTTGTTGAACTCGATGCTTTCGCCGTTGGCAAGCACAGCCAGACGCCGCTCGATATTGAACTGTGTTACGACTGTGCCAAAGCGGGTCTCGATCTTATGAGCTTGAAACCAGCGTTCGTCGGGTTCCTGTAGTTTTTTGAGATTAGGCTCTTTTTCGCGCAAAAAGCTTTTCGAAAGGATCCAGCGTTTGTAAGGCGGAAAAACCTCAGCGCCGACCAGCGTGACGGACCCGCGCTTGTCGTAATTGCGAATTCCTTCGCATGCGCTCGCTCCGCCAATGCCGCTGCCAATGATGAGATAATCGCGCCGAATCATATGCGAAACTCGCACGATAATTTCAGCGCTGGCGCGCCGACAAGATAAATCGTTGAAAGCATTACATTTTTGGTCAGCCGATATTGTGATTGCATTGTCGATCTTTCTTTCGGCAAACTGGCTGCGCCATGAATGAATCCGTGACTCAACTCAAAGATACAACAGGGAATCCGGCGCCGTTGGGGCTGCTTGGTTTCGGGCTGACGACCGTATTGCTCAACCTGCACAACGCTGGCTTTTACGAACTGAACAGCATGATCCTGGCGATGGGGATTTGCTACGGCGGCGCGGCGCAAATTGTCGCCGGCATCATGGAATGGAGGAAAGGCAACACGTTCGCCACGACGGCGTTTCTTTCCTACGGCTTATTCTGGCTGTCGCTGGTCACGCTGATTGTGCTGACGAAACTTGGCTGGGGCGCAGCGTCCAACGATACGGCGATGGCCGCGTATCTTGCCATGTGGGGCTTGTTCACCGCGGTGATGTTCATCGGCACGTTGCGGTTGAACGTCGCGCTGCAGGTCGTGTTCGGTTCGCTGACGATTCTTTTCTTTCTGCTCGCGATCGGTGATTTCATCGGTGCGGGTGCGGATTTCAGACACTTCACCGGCTATGAAGGAATCTTCTGCGGCTTCTCTGCGATTTATGCCGGCCTTGCGCAAGTGCTGAACGAAATCTATGGCAAAATCGTCCTGCCACTTGGGCCGGTGAAGAAGTAATCGCACCACGAAGCACACGAAGCATGTTACAGAACGAACCGCTTAATGCCGTTCTGTAGTTTCGTAACGTTGAAGTTGATTAGCAGGCCCAATTGGGATCTTGGCTAGGCGCATGTAGGTGAGAATTTGCGCCTGATGGATTGGCAGGAGCGTTTCAACGGACTTGACCTCCACGATTAGGTCAGCGCTGACAAGTAGATCGATTCGATAGCCGCAATCCAGCAGAATATCTTTGTAGCGCACCGGTAGCGGCACCTCCATTTGAAACGGAATCTGCGCGTGCGACAGCTCACACGCGAGACACTGGCGATAAGTCGACTCGAGCAAGCCCGGCCCGAGGGTGCGATGCACCTCGATTGCGCATCCAATCACAGTTCGCGACAATTGATCAAATTCCATCTTCGCGGTCTTCGTGTTCTTCGTGGTGAGATTAGGTCAGCTGTTTCAACAAACTCGCTGCGTGTTTAAGCGCCGATTCGCTTTTGCCGCCGAGCATCCGCGCGATCTCTTCCTGGCGCGCTTTCCCAGCGACTTCATGCAAATTGGAAAACGTGCGACCACGCATGACGTCCTTGGTTACAACGAAATGCGAAGAAGCCGTCGCAGCGACTTGGGGCAAGTGTGTGATGCAAATCACCTGATGACCGCGCCCCAACGTTTGCATCTTTGCGCCAACTGCATGTGCGATCTCTCCGCCGACGTTCGTATCGATCTCGTCGAACACGAGCAGCGGAATCGCATCGTGCGCCGCGAGCGCCGATTTGATCGCCAGCATCAGGCGCGAGATTTCGCCGCTGGATGCAATCGCGCGAAGCGGCTTGAGCGGTTCGCCCGGGTTTGGCGAGAAAAGTAATTCCACTGAATCGAATCCATTCGGGCGCGGCTCCTCGAGCGCGCTGAGTTTCGCTTCAAATTCGGATTGCCGGAACCCCAGATCGCGCGAGTTGCGTCGGATATTTTCAGAAAGCTTTGGAGCAGCTTTTGCGCGCAGTTTGCGCAGTGCTTCACCCAAACGGTTCATTTGCGCGCGAATATTCTCGATTTCTTTCGCCAGACGCTCCAGCTCGGTGTCTCGGCCTTCGATCTTGCGCATCCGCTCTGCCGCGCGCTCGCCCAACCCGATTACTTCCGCTATCGAGCCGCCGTATTTGCGCTTCAGAGTCTCGAAGAGTGAGACGCGTTGCTCAAGCGCGGCGAGTTGCTCCGGATCTAAATCGAGCCTTTCGGCGTAAGCGGAAAGCGCCCGCGCAATCTCGGAAAGCTCAACCACGCTGGCGGCGTGTGCCGATGAGTATTGGGCGATCGAGCTATCGATCTTTTCCAATTCGCGCAGCAGCCGCTGCGTTTCTGCGAGTTGTGAGAGAACAGAATCGTCTACCTCCGAAAGCTTATTGGCGATCGCGCTGGCAAGCTCGATCAGCCGTTTGCTGTTGCTGGCGAGTATGTAGCGCTTCTCGATTTCCTCCTCTTCGTCGGCAACGAGGCTCGCCGACTTGATTTCGGTAATCTGGTGCCGAAGAAGATCGAGTTCCTGTTCGCGCGCAGTTTCCGCCGTGTCCAGCGCGGCGTGTTCGGCAAGCAGCATCTGCAATTGCCGGTAATGCTTTCGATATTGCTCGAGCTGGTCTTCGGCGCGGGCGAATGAATCGAGCAAGCTCAATTGAGTTTCCGGAGAGAGCAACGATTGGTGGTCGTGCGGCCCATGCAGATCGACAAGCTCATCGCCGAGTTTCTTCAAAATCGACAATGTCGTAGGCGAACCATTGATGAACTGGCGCGTGCCGCCAGTAGCTGAGAAACTTCGTTTGATGATGAGATCGTTATCGCACGGCTCGACCCCAGCCTCGATTAGTTGCGGATTTAATTTTTGCAGATCGTTTCCACTGAAAACTGCTTCCACCGTGCAAAGATCAGCCCCAGTCCGAATGAGCGATTTATCGGCGCGCTCGCCAAGCAAAAGTTGCAGCGCACCAATGATGATCGATTTCCCTGCACCGGTTTCGCCAGTGATCGCAATAAATCCTGGCCCCATCTGCCACTCGAGTTCTTCCACGAGCGCGAGATCTTTGATTCGCAATAGAGTGAGAGTTGCAGGCATGGGTCTGTAACGCTTAGTAGAGACTTCGCACGTCTAGAGATTTCAAGGTCCCACGAAGGAAATTTCAACTACTGAAAAACGGGAAGCCCGCCCGCGCACTGCCCATCCGACGAGTGAGCGTCAATCCCAATCTAGATAGAGGTACCATTTCCCGCCCAGCGGCTTGAAACAGATTCCAGTTTCAGTACTGCCTCTATCTTGGTCGAGAGACTCGCAGTGTGGCTCCAAAGGGATTTCGGAATAAGCATAGCCTTTGCTCGAGCCAGCGACGCTAAGACCTTTGGTTTGGACGATGAGGTAAATTGCGTTTGGATGATCCCAAGGGCGCAGAATGCCGGCCTCGAGCCCGAGGATTTGGAACAAACGGCGATATTCATTCCACCGTTCCAAAGTGAATCCCAGTTCTGACTGCGGTCGCGGCCATCCCATATTGCTGGTGGTCCACGTGAAGTCCGGGGCGATACGGATTACCTCGTTGTCCTCTTGCGCCATGGTTACTAGTTTCTCGAAATCTCTGCGAAGTTGCGTGAACCGCTCCCTCAGCTCAGCGTCGGTTGGGAATGGTTGGCGTAGGTCAGCCATAACTAGATCTTTGAATGTCTGTCCTCGCTCGGAATCGGATGATCCCACCGGAGACTCAGCGTAGGCCCGTTGGCACGAAACGATTGCAACTGTGAAAGCCACTGTGAATGTGTGCACGATCTTATTCATGATCTCCGCGGTCAAAATCTCAACGGATGATTCCGCGTTCGCTTTGTTCGATGAATTGGATGATTTCGGTGATCTCTTCTGTCTGGGGTAATTCCTTTTGCATCGCTTCGATTGCCTGCCGCCTGTTGTATTTCGAACGGTAGATCAGGCGAAAGGCTTCTTTGATCAGCTTCACGCTTTCGGGCGGAAAGTTTTTGCGTTCCAAGCCGACTAGATTAATCCCGCGAATTTCCGCAGGGTTGCCATCGGCAATCATGAACGGTGGAACGTCCTGCACGATTTTCGAGCAGCCGCCGGTAATCGCGAATCGTCCGATCCGGCAAAATTGATGAACGGCGGTGAGCCCGCCCATCATGGCATGATCTCCCACCTGCACGTGGCCGCCTAATGTGCCGTTGTTGGAGAAAATGACGTGATCGCCCACGGTGCAATCGTGCCCGATATGACTGTAAGCGAGAAAATTTCCGCGATTACCGATCCTCGTTTTGCCTTCGGGCATCGTACTCCGGTGCGCTGTTACGAATTCGCGGAACGTATTTTCGTCGCCGATTTCTAAATACGTCGGCTCGCCGCGATATTTTAAATCCTGTGTTTGCTGCCCTATGGAGCAGTAAGCGTAAAATCTGTTTTTTGCTCCGGCCTTCATCGGTCCGCACAGCGTAACGTGATGTTGGAGCCAGCAATCTGGCCCAAGCACAACATCGGGTCCGATCACGCAATACGGACCAACGATTGTTCCGGCACCGAGTTCAGCGCTCGGATCAATAATCGCCGTCGGATGAATTTGCACGTCGCTCATTGTTGCCAACCCCTCACCTCAATCCTCTCCCCCTGGTGTAAGGGGAGAGGCGGAGAAAGATTGCATCGCTGTCTGCACGTTGGCGCACAGCGCGTAATCCGGGACACCTCGCCCTTTCCAAGGGAGAAGGAAGGGTGAGGGTTCTCTCCGCTCATTTATCCAAGAACGTGAACATCAGCTCCGCTTCGGAGACGATGGCGTCGTTGACCACGCAGTGGCACTTCGCTTTTGCGAGGCGTTCGCCGCGCGATTTGGTGAGCTCGGCGTGGATAAAAATAGTGTCGCCGGGCAATACCGGTTTGCGAAATTTCACGCCGTCGGCGCTAATGAAATACCCGATACGGCTGGTGCTTTTTGCCAGTTTGAACAACAGAATACTGGCTACCTGTGCCATGGCTTCCACTTGCATCACGCCGGGCATCACCGGATGGCCGGGGAAATGTCCTTGAAAGAACGGCTCATTAATCGTCACCGTTTTGACGCCGACACATTTGGTTTCCGTTTCGAAGCTGATGATGCGATCGACCATGAGAAACGGGAAACGATGCGGTAAAATCTGCATCACCTGGTCCGTATCGAGCCCGCCGTCGCCGCTGGGCATGGTCCGAGGCGCGGCCACGGCGCTTCTGCGCCTCTGCTCGCGGGTGATTGAGCGGGCGAGGTCCGCATTGCTGGCGTGACCGGGCCTAACTGCCACCACATGACCGCGAATACGTCGTCCGACCAGAGCGAGGTCGCCGATGATATCGAGAATTTTGTGGCGGACGAATTCGTCGGAGAACCGCAACGGTTCCTTGCTTAACACCGCTTCGCCGCGGACGACGATCGCATTTTCAAGACTGCCGCCTTTGATGAGGTTCTTATCCATCAGCGGCTTCACATCTTCGTAAAAAACAAATGTGCGCGCCGGAGCGATCTCGCGTTCGAAAACTGCGGGCATGACTTCCACCGACAAAAACTGCGCGAACCGATTGTTTGGTCCGGCTTGCGTGCACGAGATGCGGAACTTGTCGTCCGGCAACAGAACAAGCAACGCGCCCGTTTTCGATTCCACGTGCATCGTTTCTCGCACGACGAAAAATTTTCGCGGTTCTTCTTGGGCGCTCACACCGGCTTTCCTGATAAGATCGACATAGGCCTGCGCGCTGCCGTCGCCAATTGGCGGTTCATTTGCGTCCATCTCCACAACGGCGTTGTCCACGCCCATCGCCCAGAGCGCGGCCAGCACGTGCTCGACTGTGTGCACGCGGATGGGACCTTCGCCGATGGTCGTGGCGCGTTCGACTGTCTTCAGATTCTCGATCCTCGCGTCGATGGTTGGCTCGTCCTGCAAATCCTTGCGTCTGAATTTAATTCCGTGATCCGCCGGGGCGGGATGAAGTTTCAGGGTGACCTTTTCACCTGTGTGCAGTGCGGTGCCGCTAAAGCCAGCGGTCTTGGCAACGGTATGTTGAAGCTCGGGAGTGGAAGGCATTGATGGTTTAACTAGCAGAGATTTTAGGTCGTGACTAGCCTGTAGCCGCTTCGCTGTGCGAAGCGCGACGCTGATTTGTTAGACCCATGAGCCTCGCGTCGCCCACAGGGCAACGCCTGTTCCATCATCCTGCCAGATATCGACGGCATTTTCACTTTTCTTTGTGATGCCTGCGCGAATCAAATTCGGCATCTCACTGACCGTAACTAGTGGCAAGTCGTCGTTCGTTTTCAGGTAGCTTCCGTCGCTGTCGAATCCTACGCCAATATCAACAATCGATCTTTTGTCATTCCGCAAAGGATTTGGAACGAGTCTCACTTTGACATTGCGGGATGCGTCATTTTCTATCGCCAACCCCGAGCTCTGGCCGAGATCTTCTATCTTGAGCGAACCGACGAGATAGCCACGAGCGCGATATTTTCCAGCGGGTAGGTCTTCTTCATCGTCGTTTTTTCCATCCCATTGCGTTACGAGCGCGTCCGCGCCGATTGCGAATTCGTTCAGTTTCGCTTCCTGATGCAGAACGCGCACGAGTTTGCCGTTCTTATCATAGATGCCCAGGCTAATCGTTCCTTCTGATGGCGGCGGAATGAAGCTGATGCGAACACTTCTCGCAGGCGAAACTGAAGACGTTTGCTCGAAAGCGGGTTGGGGAGTCGTAGATCCTTCTGGCGAGATTGACAGAGAAGGTGATTTTTCGGGTGATGCCGGAGACGTTGGTGTTGGTGACTCTTGCGCGGCGGCGATAGAAGCCAAGATGGCTGCGAGAAACGCGAGACTGACCCTTGTTGTCATGTCGAGCGAAGTCTCCCGCTGCTGCGGGATTATTTTCCTCAGAGAATTTCGAGAGATTCCTCGACTCCGCTCGGAATGACAGAATCTAAACATAGTATTGCCAGTTCAGGTTTGGAAAAAGGTTGTCGCGCCATTCGCAGTCGCGCAGAAATTCTTCGTCCAGGTCATTTGCGACAAACTGATCGTGTAAACGGTCGAAGCGAGCAAGATGATCAATGGTGCGGTTGGTGGCGTATTCCGGCGCGGTCCCGGTTTTGATTAAAAACGCCCAATCACTGGATTGCGCCAGCAAAAGTTCACGGGCGAGTTGTTTCAGCAGGCGATCCGCCAGCGGGCTGCAGTTTTCGGCGTGGCTGCGCGCGGCTTCACTCATCCGCCGAGTCGCGATGTGCAAATGCGGATAAATCCAGGCGTTACTTGAATCGAGCCAGACCGCGAGGTGGCCGTTCTCGCCCCACGTCGAAGCAGAGGGCTGAACGATCTGCTGCGTGGGATGCGCCGCCAGAAATTCACTCGGCGTGGTAAGCCGAAAATCCTGTTCGTTTGCGACTTGGCGAATGAACTGCTCTAGAAAACTTGGGCCTTCGAACCACCAGTGCCCAAACAATTCTGCATCGAATGGAGCGACAACAATTGGGTCGAAACCCAATTCGCTGATTTCGCGAATTTGTTGCCGGCGCTGTTCCAGAAAATGACTGGCGTGTTTCGCCGCCGCATTTTCTGCCGCCGCGCGATCATACAACTGTTTTTCATCACCGCGTCCTGTGATCCGGTGATACTTCACGCCGGAGAATTTTCTGCTCCCGCGCGCGACCGGTCCCAGATGTTCAATGGGGAGATCGAAACCTATGTCGCGATAAAATTCCCGATAGGCTGGATCGCCCGGATAACCTTCCTGCACGCTCCAGACTTGCCGGCTTGAATCACGGTCGCGCGCAAAAGCCGCCGGCCCCGCCGGCGTATAACAGGGCGCATACATCGAGCGGCACGGACGCGGTTTCCCAAATAACAACCCGTGTGTATCGAGAACGAACCAGCGAATATTTGCCTCTTGTAAAATTGCTTCCAAACCCGGCGCGTAGGCGCATTCTGGCAACCAAAAACCGCTTGGTCCCGCACGGAAAAGATCGACATACACGTCACGGCCGATCAAAATCTGCGCACGCGCCGCTTGAGGCGCTTGCTGTTGAAGAATGGGGAGCGAGCCGTGCGTCGCGGCGCTGGCGATGATTTCAAGCGCACCCGTCTCTCGCAGGTTTCGGAATATTTCGAGCAGATCCTGCCTGCATTCATCAACAAAGAACGCGCGAATTTCGCGAAACATTTTGGAATAGAAATCCGCAAGCTCGCGAAGCTGCGGATGCTTACGGTTCCGCTTTTGTTCGCGTGCAGCGAGATCGATTAAAAGATCAAGATGCTGCACGTAGCGGTCGCGCAAGAGCGGATCCTGAAGCATCGCGCACAACGTTGGCGTGAGAGACATGGTGAGTTTGAACGGCACAGAGTCGTCCACCAGCCGCTGCATCACGCGCAATAGCGGAATGTAACTTTCCGTTATCGCCTCGAAAAACCACTCTTCTTCGAGGAAGTGCTCATGTTCCGGATGGCGAACAAACGGAAGATGAGCGTGGAGAATCAGCGCGAGGGAGCCGGGCATTGCGCTACACTTAGCGCTTCATTCCGAGCGAAGCGAGGAACCTCCCCAAAGAACCTTCAGTCACACTCCGAGAAACGTGTATTGCATCATCAAGCGCGCCACCGTCTCCGATGCAAGTATTCGCAAAACTACGACTGTTAGGTCCCTCGTCGTCTGCGCGACTCGGGACGACAGATTAGAGCGTTCGGCAAAAGTCCTGGAAGCGGTCCAGACCTTTTTTGATCACGTCCATGCTGGTGGCGTAGCTGAGCCGGACGGTACGGTCGTCGCCGAAGGCAGCTCCAGGAACGACGGCGACGTTGGCTTTACTCAGTAAGCGGTCGGCGAAATTTTGAGAAGTCAGCCCCAGCTGGCTGATGTTCACCAGCACGTAAAATGCGCCCAGCGGTTTCACCGCAGTAACGTTCGAGATCTTTGAGACGCGCTCGAACATGTAATTGCGACGCATATCAAATTCCTCGCGCATATCGGCGATCGGTTGTTGGGCGCCTCTGAGCGCGGCCACTGCGCCATACTGTGAAAAGGAAGACGGATTCGAAGTGGTATGGCTCTGGATCGAATCGACTGCTTTGGCCACCGGTTCCGGCGCCGCCAAATAACCGAGGCGCCAGCCGGTCATGGCGTATGTTTTGCTGAAGCCGTTAATGGTAATTGTGAGATCGTATGCCTCCTTCGAGAGCGACGCGATGCTCACATGTTGGGCGTCATCGTAAACGAGTTTCTCGTAAATTTCGTCCGACAAAATGTAAATGTCTTCCTCAGCGGCGACATCGACGATGGCCTGCAACTCTTCACGCGTATAGACGGAGCCAGTTGGGTTACACGGGCTATTCATGATCAGCATCTTGGTGCGCGGGGTCATTGCATTCTCAAAATCTTCAGCGCGCATTTTCCAAGAGTTGCGTTCGCTGGTGGGCACGATCACCGGTTCGGCACCGGCTAATCTGACCATCTCCGGGTAACTGACCCAATACGGCGCCGGGATGATGACTTCATCGCCGGGCTGACACGTTGCGAGGATAGCGTTGTAGCACGAATGTTTTGCGCCATTACTTACGATGACCTGAGCGGCCCGATAATTCAGCCCGTTTTCGGCGGCTAATTTTTCCGCGATGGCCTGGCGCAGCTCCGGGATGCCGGCGCTGGGCGTGTATTTTGTGAAACCAGCCTCCAATGCATCGATCGCGGCTTTCTTTATGTGCTCAGGCGTATCGAAATCAGGTTCGCCTGCGCCGAAGCCGCACACATCAATGCCTTCAGCCTTCATGGCTTTGGCCTTGCTATCGATCGAGAGAGTAAGCGAGGGAGTCAGTTGAGCGGTACGTTCGGAAATTTCCATGGCGGTAAGCTTATTCAAAATGGGAGCGCAAACTATTGGCGGCGATAGAAGTTTTCAATCAGAGGTTTGAAATTATTCTCGTCAATTTGGATGATCGCCATTTCGCGTTTCGCGTTCTCCAGCGAATCCGATGCATGCGCAGCGTTGACCATGATAGTCTGGCCGAATTCTCGGCGAATTGATCCCGGCGGGGCCTTGGCCGGATCAGTTGGGCCAAGCACGTCGCGAATCTTTCGCACCGCATCGACTCCCTGATAAACAATGGCGATTGATTTTTCCGTCCCAGGAGCTTCGCGCTCCGCCGGCGGACATTCGCTCGGCGTTCGGCCAGCCATGAATTCGATAATGGTTTCCCAGTTTTCCCGGCCGCTTTTCGGGCCGAGTTTTTTTTCCAGGACTGGCAGGACAGGCCCGTAGAACTCCTCCGCTTGCGCGACGCTCATGCAGTGGACCTTGAATCCAATGATGGTGAGCCCCGAGCGTGAAAATACTTCGATGACGCCACCCGGCCGCAGGTTTGGAAACTTGAAATTGTCGGGCTTGATCAGGACGAGCGTTTTTTCGATTTGCGCATTGGCGGGAAAGCGGACGGTACGATCCAGGATACCGCCGTCAGAACCAGAAAACTCAGCCCAGAGTTTCAAATCGCGCTCGACTGTTTTTGGATCGAAAGCTGCGAGCACGCCGGGCTCAAAATAAGTTACGTTACCTGAATCACCGGTAACGTAGTCGCCGTAGGTATCGCGAATCGTTTCGCCGCTCGTGCGTTCGTGAACAATGTGGCCCACGGTGTGGTGAATCCTTTCCACCGCATCCGGTCCGCGAAAGATGAGGAATAACACGCGCGCATGCTGGCCGTTCTTTTCGCCGGTGAAATTTTTCAGGACGTAATCGCGAATCAACTCCTGCGTCGCGCGATGACGCGGATCGGTTTCAGTCACGATTGTGTCGGCGTAGCGTCTTGCCAATTCTGCGCCCGGCGCAAACATGCGTCCGCCGACCAGATCGAGTCCCGTGCGGGAAATCAATCGGCCAACGATGCCGCCGGTGCGCGATTTGCGCATCGAGTACGGCGTGACGATGACGTAGGCGAGCTCTTCAGTTTGCATTCATGTTACTTTAGCGGTGGTCTACTGGCGCCGCAAAATTCTTCTCCCAATGCAACGCCGCGGGAGGATAGACAGAATGTGCACTTGGCGGCGTCTTGAATATAAAGACTCTCTGTCGTGAAGCGATTTTGTCTCTGCGCGGTTTTTCTGGCGTTCTGTTCTGCGCAAGCTGGGTTGCCGCTGCTTATCCCGCGCGAAATCCTGTTCGGCAACCCAACGCGGACGGATCCGAAAGTCTCGCCCGATGGGTCGCAGTTGAGTTGGCTCGCGCCGGACAAAAATAATACGCTGAATGTTTGGACCAGCACGCTCGACGGCGGAAACGCCCATTGCGTGACGAACGAAACAGGCGACCCGATTGAATGGTACACGTGGGCCGCGGATGGAAAACACGTCCTCTACCTCCACGACAACGCCGGCGACGAGATTCCGCATCTTTTCTCAGCCGACCTAACAAACGACAATGTGCGCGATCTCACGCCGTTTCGCGGCGTGCGCGCACAAAATGTTCTGACCGATTCGCGCCATCCGGATTCTGCCTTAGTCGCGCTCAATTTGCGCGATCGAAACGTCTTCGACATGTACCGCGTGGATCTCGAAACCGGCGCGATTACTCTCGAAGCTACGAATCCCGGTGACGTTCTCACTTGGAAGACTGACAACAATTTCGTCATTCGCGCCGCAACTGCCTTCGATGGGAACAGTGGTCGCACGATTATTCGGGTGCGCGATGCGACCGACAAACTGTGGCGTGATCTCGTCGTTATGCCTTTCGAACGGGCGTTGTTTGCCGGGCAAGTCGTGAATGGTTCGCTCATCGCCTGCTTCGATCCCGATGGCAAAAATCTATTGATCGCTTCAGCGCTGCATTCGGATAAGGGCCGTCTCGTGCGCGTCGATTTAC
>QHOV01000140.1 GCA_003218885.1 Verrucomicrobiota bacterium
ACTCCCTCACGCGAAAGCTTCCAAAGCGCCGGCGTGTTTTGTTCGCTCACAAGATCCGGCCGCATCCCGTCCCAGACAACCACGACTATATGCCGCTCAGATTTCAGCGGATCGGCAGGGAAGCCGACCGCGCGCAGCGAAAAAACGACAGCGAGTATCGAGAGCGATGTGCAATATTTTCGAGACATGGGTGAACGCAGATTACGCAGACGCCGTGGTGAGCGACAGTCGAATCCATTCCACAACTTTGGTAGGACGCGACCGGGCCGGGCCGGACTGGTGGTATTGCTGCTCATATCGACGGCGACAGCACTGGCCGCTCCCCTGATTCCAACTACTGATGGAACCGGCTGGCGATACAACATGACTGAAGAAGTCGGCAAGGGTCTTAATATTCCCGACGCCAAACCGGACGCAGATGGCAAGATTCGCCTGCCAGTTTTGTATCGCATCGGTGGGACGGAGAACGTTGACGGGAAAGATCTTCTCAAGTTCGAAATGCATCGCGCCGGTGTGATCACCAACACCGACCTTCTCACCGTGGATGAACACGGCATTTTTTGCCGGGCGCGGATTAATCTGGACGGTGAACTGGTTAAGTTTGATCCGCCACAGACGATGATCGCTACCCCGCTTAAGAAGGGCGCCAGCTGGGATTTCAATGGACAGGCCGGCGAATTAAAGGTGAACCAGCATTACTACGTGGTGGACGAGGAAGATATCAAGGTGCCGGCTGGCAAATTTCATGCGTTCCGCATTCATGGAGAGCAAGCGTCACCCAGCCCGATGACAATCGATCGCTGGTTCGCGAGTGGTATTGGAATCGTCAAAGACGTGACGATAATGCGGGCGGCGAATGGCGATTTGCTCCAACGCATTTCCCTCGAGCTAGTCGAACGCCCCAAAATTACCGAGCGACCCGAAGTGAAATCGGACGCGGCGCCGAAGCAGCTTTCAGTGAG
Organism: Verrucomicrobiota bacterium; assembly: GCA_003218885.1. Classification (GTDB taxonomy): domain Bacteria; phylum Verrucomicrobiota; class Verrucomicrobiia; order Chthoniobacterales; family UBA10450; genus Udaeobacter. The sequence goes on from QHOV01000140.1 coordinate 963, forward strand.
CCTTGCAAGGGATTGGTTCGGCGAACCGATGACGACTTTTTCATCAAATACACCGGCGATTTACGCGCGTTGGCAGGGACAGCGGTTGAGAGAAGGCGCAAAGGTGAAGGCTATGTGGATCGCAGAGAACATCGGTGAAGATTTTCCTCAAGATCACAAGGTGGACGAAGCCTCCGCTGTCGCCGAAAGCCCAACCGCCCACGGCGCGTTCACCCTGGCACGACCTGAAGACGGCTGGGCGCCTGGCGATTACCGCGTTGAATTTTATGTCGATGACGTTTTAGTGGACGCAGTGAAACTAAAGATTGCGAAATGAACAAGGAGCGGCGGTCTCCAGTCCGCCGGTGGGGCGATCTGGAAATCGCCCTACTTTGATTTTCCTGAATCCAAAACGATCCAAAGCCGCATCGTAATAAAAGAATCCTATTTCACATGAAGAAGATCACGAGTACATTTCTCGCCGGCTGTTTCGCTCTCGTCGCCGGATGCTGGTGGATTGGAATTCGAGGCAACGGCCATATCAACATCGACGAACGCAAAATTGGCGCGTTTGCCAACATCGACGCCAGCGGCGCATTTCTAATCAATTGGGAAAATGGAGCCCCTAGCCTGCGTATTAAGACAGACGAAAATCTTTTTCCCTATATCGAGAGTCAGATTTCAGGGAACACACTTCACTTGCGCACCCGGGAGCAGATTCGGCCAACGCACGGAATAACGGTGTCCGTGGCAAGCCCTGCCCGTGAAGCGGCCAAAATCAGGGGAGCAGTAAAGCTCGCCGCAAGCCAGTTGACGGGGCCCAAATTCGCTTTGGAAGGCACGGGCGCATCGCGCATCTCGCTCGATGGAAGTATCGACCAGCTCCTTGTTGATATGACCGGCGCAAGCGACCTGAAGGCAGCTGCTCTTCAAACCAAGAGGGCTGAAATTTCCATCCAAGGCGCGGGGGACGCTGAGGTCGCGGTTGCTGAAAAGCTAAAGGTGGCGATCGCCGGTGCGGGAAAGGTGAGTTACTCCGGCAATCCGCCAACGATCGAAAAACGCATCAGCGGCGCCGGCTCAATTCGGCACAAAGACTAGCCGCGAAATCGTTTTACTGGCGTTCGGCGCGACGAACGCCGGAGCAAAATCAGGCGCTCGGCACAGAGCAGAGAGATTTTGATTCACAATATCGGCGATATCCGTCTCGTTCTCGGTTTTCCTGCTTTCCTGGTTTCCTGATTCGTAGATTCTTAACCAAGTGGCAAAATTTGTTCTCATTGGCAGCGGTCTCGCGGGCGGATTGCTCGCGGCCTACTTGGGCCGGCGAGGGTACGATGTCGATCTTTACGAGCGGCGCGCTGATCCGCGCGAAGGCAACATCGTCGGCGGACGCTCGATCAATCTCGCGATTTCGACCCGGGGCATTCATGCGCTCGAGCAGATCGGGATCGCTGATGAAGCATTGCAGCACGCAATCCCGATGCGTGGTCGGATGATTCACGATAAATCTGGCGCGCTGCATTTCACCCCGTACGATGTCGATCCGAAAAAATGCATCAACTCGATCGGGCGCGCTTCGCTTAACACCACAGTAATTGAAGCGGCGCAGCGTTACCCGAATGTGCGCGTCCACTTCAATCATAAATGCACCGACGTCGATCTGACCGAAGCGGTCTGCCATTTGGAAAAGACCGGCGCAGGTGTAGAGGCGGCTGTCTCAGCCGCAAATCCGGAAATAATCAAAGTCCGAGCCGACACAGCGATCGGCGTCGATGGCGCGTTCTCCGCGGTACGACAGTCAATGCAGCTTAAGATCGACAATTTTCAATATGACGAGAGTTATCTCGCCCACGGCTACAAAGAATTGACCATTCCGCCCGGGCCAGATGGTTCGTGGCGCATGCAGAAGAACGCGCTCCACATCTGGCCGCGAAAGAGTTTCATGATGATCGCACTGCCGAACCCCGACGGCTCGTTCACCTGCACGCTCTTTTGGGAATTCGAGGGCCCGCGCAGCTTTGCCACGACAAAGACCGACGCGGATGTCCTCCGCTTCTTCGACGAAGAGTTCCCCGACGCCTTCCCGCTCATGCCGACTTTGTTTGAAGATTTCCGCCAAAATCCGACAGGATCGCTCGTGACCATTCGGTGCGCGCCATGGTTTTATCGGGATAAGGTTTGCCTGCTCGGCGATGCTGCTCATGCTGTTGTTCCGTTCTATGGCCAGGGCATGAACGCCGCGTTCGAAGATTGCGTCGTGCTCGACGAATGCTTAGAGAAGTTTCCAGAAAGTCGCGAGCGTGCGTTCGCTGAATATTTCTCCCGGCGCAAAGAAAACGCGGACGCGCTTGCTGATCTCGCCATTGGGAATTTCATCGAGATGCGAGACAAGACCGCGTCGCGCGCGTTTCGCGCGAAGAAAAAACTCGATCATCTGCTCGAAGCTGCGCTGCCGAGAATTTATCTCCCGCTCTACACGATGGTGACGTTCACCCGGATCCCGTATGCCGAAGCGGCGCGGCGCGCGCAACGTCAAGATCGCTTCGTGTACGGCACTCTCATCGCCGTTGTGATCATCATCGTTTCCTTGCTAGTTCATTTCATCGCACGTTGAATAATTCCAGCAGGGCGTGGTGTTGATCGCATCGTAAGCCGCTTACGATGTATAATGAGATTCGATATGCGCGAAGGTCCACGGGAAAAAGTGCGGATCGAAATCCGCGGCAAAAACGGCGTTGATAATGCACAAGGATTCTTCGATTTTGCATGCACTTGGTCTGATCCAATAATGAATCGACTTTCACAATTTTTGTGCGCTCGCCGGGACGCTCGCGGTTTTGAACGGCTGCGGCACTTTGACCGACATGGTCACGTCGAACCTGCCGGAGAAGATTTCCGGCCGGGCATCTAGCGGTCGAGAAGGATACCGCACTCCGATTGGTCGCTTTCAGGTCATTCGTAGAGACGAAGATCATCGCTCCAGTCTCTATGGTTGACTACGTTGATGACTCGGGCCGGATCGTGAAGGCCAACGTCGACAGCAGGCGTGAGCGCAAACCGCCGCAGTCGCACTTCGTGGGTACCTCAATGCCCTACTTTCTCGAGTTCTCGCCGGGCTACGGATTGCACCAGTGCTATCTGCCGGGCGTGCTCGCATCACACGGATGTATCAGGATGCCCTATTGGAAAGCGCGCCAGTTTTATTACGCCGCCCGTATCGGGACACCGGTCGTGGTAAGACCTTAGCGAAGCCGTTTGCCCGCGCATCCCCTACTCCGACTCGTCACGTCGTACCTTTAGCGAAGATGGAAGCCGCTCGTCGCGCACGGCTGCAGAACGGAATCGCCTACGCTTGCCTCATCGCGATCCCGACGATGGCAATCTTATTGTTTTCGATCTTGCTGTTTCGATAATCATCAAGACTCCTCTTGATAGTCTAGGCAAACGATTGAACAATATGCTCACCAAGACTGTCTAGGAGGACAAACGTATGGCTAAAGAAAAACCTGACCTGGTTTACGGAACGCTCGACATGTTGATCTTGAAAGCGCTTCAACACGATCCGAGGCACGGGCTCGGAATCGCCGATCGGATTCATCAGATGTCGAAAGACATTCTGCACGTCGAACAAGGTTCGCTGTACCCGGCGCTTTATCGCTTGGAAGCGCAGGGGCTCATCAAAGCCGAATGGGGCATTTCGGACAACAATCGCAAAGCGCGCTACTACAAACTGACAGCGGCTGGACGCAAACAGTTAGCCGCCGAACAGGAGCATTGGTCGCGCATCACCAAAGGAATCGATCTTGTCCTATCCGGAGCGTGAAATATATGCCGCAAGTCCGCGCCTGGTTCTATCGATTATTGGGACTGCTTCGAAAAAAGCAGCGAGACACAGAAATGGCGGAAGAGTTTCAGCAACATGTCGATCTTTTAACTGAGCGAAACATCGTCGCGGGAATGTCCGCGAAGGAGGCGCGTAATGCGGCGCTGCGAGAATTTGGCGGCGTCGAGCAAATCAAGGAAACCGCGCGCGAGCAGCGGATCTGGCGGTGGGCGGACGAATTTTTTCGGGATCTGCGATTCGGTGCGCGAATGCTTTTACGCAACCCCGGCTTATCCATTCTCATAATTCTTTGTCTTACGCTCGGCATCGGCACAAACGCGGCGGTGCTGAGTTGGATCGAAGGAATTCTGATCCGTCCATATCCATTGGTGCCACACCAGGACCGGATGTTTGCGCTTATTGGCACGACACGCGGCGTGCCAGGACACAATGGACTTTCCTATCCCGACTTTCTCGATCTCGAGAAAAATTCCACGCTGTGCGAGGCATTCATTGTCGATCGCATCACCGGCACGACGCTGAGCGTCGGCGATCGCGCCGAACGCGCAACGGTGGGAATTGTATCGGCCAATTATTTTGACGCACTGGGAGTAAAGCCAATCCTCGGTCGCGGATTCCGACCGGAAGAAGGGACGGGGCGCAATGCGTATCCCGTCGCGGTGATCAGTTATCGAACCTGGAAAGACCGCTACAATTTCGATCCGAACATTATCGGCCGGGCGCAATACATGAACGGCGTTCAGCACACGATCATCGGCGTCGCACCGGAAAGATTTCACGGCACGTTCATTGGCTACTCATTCAGTTTCTGGGTGCCGACGTCGATGCAGGAGACATTCGATGCAACCGGTTACAAATTGGAAGACCGCGGCGCGCGCTGGATCGAGAGCTACGCATTTCTGAAACCTGGCGTGTCACGTCAGCAAGCGCAGGCAGAGTTGAATTCCATCTCGCAACGCTTGGAAAATGACTTTCCGGACACGAATCGTGGCCACGAGAACCAGCTCGTCCCACTGTGGAAAACGCCGTTCAACGGCGCCGGGAATATGTCGTCCACGCTCGCGATCACAATGGCAGTGGTGTTTTTGGTTTTGCTGATCGCGTGCGCCAACGTCAGTAATCTTTTGCTCGCGCGTTCGCTGTTGCGCCGGCATGAGATGACGATGCGCCTCGCGCTCGGCGCCGGCCGACGCCGTCTGGTCAAGCAACTCATTACCGAAGGATTATTGCTTTCGCTCATTGCAGCGGCCGGCGGAACTGCAGTCGCATATTGGTGTCGTAATGCACTCGTGCTTGCGTTTCCCCCGCCGTTGCCTGGAACCGTAATCGACTACCCCGGCCAAATCGATTGGCGCGTGCTCGCCGCGAGCGCTGGAATTTGCATCGCATCGACTCTGTTATTTGCGCTCGTGCCCGCAATCCGCGCGAGCGATGTCGATCTTTCAAACGCCCTCAAAGCCGAAGCGGGCGGCGTTCTGAGCGGCAGCAGCCGATCGCGATTGCGTTCTGCGCTCGTACTGGTGCAGGTCTCGCTCAGTTTCATCTTACTCGCCGGCACCGGATTGCTTTTGCAAAGCCTGATTAAAATGCAAAACGCGAGTCCCGGCTTTAACACGAATGTGGTTGCCTCCGTGGTGGATTTGTTTTCGGCCGGCTACAAGGTCGACCGCGCCAAGATTTTTCACACCCAGTTGCTGGATCGCGTGCGGACACTGCCTGGCGTTGAATCGGCCGCACTTACGCGTGTGATTCCGTTTAGTTATAACGTCTTTTCTTCGGCACCCATCGAGGTCGACGGGTACCAGCCGCCGCCTAACGAGCAACCGACAGTGGAGTATATCGAAGTCACGGAAGATTACTTCACGACGCTCGGAATCCCGATTGTTTCCGGCCGCGAGTTTATGCGCACCGACGACGAGAACGTGCCACCGCTGGCGATTATCAACGAGACGATGGCCGCAAAATATTGGTCAGGCAAGAATGCGCTCGGTCAGCGCGTGAAAGTAAAAGACAAATGGATGCAAATCGTTGGCATCGCCAAGAACGCCAATTACCGCACCAAGATTGAGACGCCAATGCCGTTCTTTTACGTACCGCTGCGGCAGAATTTTCGCGTTCAAAACACTTTGCTGATTCGGACGCGTGAAACGCCGGGCGCGATGATGAATGCGCTCGCGCGCGAGGTCCACGCGCTCGACGCGAATCTGGCGCCGCTGATCACAGATCGGCTCCAGGACCAAATTGATGAAATCAGTTACAGCCAGCGCCTTGCTGTCACGCTCGTCGCGATCTTCGGCGCGATGGCGCTCTTTCTCGCCGCGATTGGACTGTACGGCGTGATGTCGTACACGGTTTCGCAGGGAACGCGCGAGTTCGGCTTGAGAATGGCCCTCGGCGCCGGCGCGAAAGATCTTTTGCGCCTGGTGATGTCGCGTGGTCTTCAATTAACTGGTGCGGGCATCGTTATCGGAGCGTCCGCGGCGGTGATGCTGACGCGTTTAATGGGCAACCTGCTTTACAAGGTGAGTCCACGCGATCCATTCGCGTTTGGAACGGCGTTTGTGATTCTGTTTGTCGTCGCATTCATCGCCTGCTTTTTGCCCGCACTGCGCGCGACGCGAATCGATCCAGTTAAGGCATTGCGCGTATGAGGGGAATGACAAAGAGCGCAGTAAAAGCCAATGCCGCGATTGGACAGCCGGCAAGATTTCCCGCTGCATTGTCGTCGATGGACATTGCTCGGCCCGATTTGGCGACCAAAAAACGCAAACGTCGAATCGCCTTCATTGTTGCTACAGCTTTTGCTCTTGCTCTCACCACTATCGTGCTTTCGCGTCTCAAACCGGCGGCGCCGAGCGTGGATCGCTCGAGCGTTTGGATCGACACCGTGAAGCGCGGTCCGATGGTAAGGCAAGTGCGCGGGCTCGGCACACTGGTTCCGGAAGATATTCGATGGATCCCGGCGACCACGGAGGCCAGCGTCGAGAAAATTTTGATTTGGCCGGGAACAAAAGTCGAACCCGGTAACGTTATCTTGGAGTTGACCAGTCCGGAATTGGAACAGAGCGCGCACGACGCGGAGTTGCGGGCGAAAGCCGCGGAAGCGGAGCTTTCGACCGAGCGCGCGACTTTGCAGCGCGAATTACTCGAGCAGGAATCGAAGACAACGGCCGCGCAGGCTGCCTACAAGCAAGCGAAAATGGAGCGGGAGACGAATGATCAACTGGCGAAAAATGGTCTGGTCGCGGACATAATTTACAAAACCTCGAAGATTAAAGAAGAGGAAAGCCATAAGAGCGATGAGATTGAGCAAAAGCGATTGGCATTTGCGCGCGATTCAATTGAGCCGCAGCTCGCGTCAAAACAAGCTGCCGTCGATCAAGCAAAACAGCTCGCGAAATTAAAGCTCGATCAAGTCGAAGCACTGCACGTGAAAGCGGGAATGTCCGGCGTGTTGCAGCAACTGCCGGTGCAAATCGGGCAGCGTGTCAAAGCAGCCGACAACCTCGCGCGCGTGGCCGATCCATCGAAGCTCAAAGCCCAGATCAAAATCGCCGAGACGCAGGCGAAAGACATTCAGCCGGATCAGCAAGCGACCATCGACACTCGCAACGGCGTAGTGAAAGGCCACGTCAAACGCGTCGATCCCGCGGTCGAGCAAGGCACTGTCGCCGTCGATGTTGCATTTGATGAAGAATTGCCCAAAGGCGCGCGACCGGACTTGAGTGTAGATGGAACAATCGAGCTTGAGCGGCTCGAAAATGTTGTCTTCGTCGGCCGGCCCGCGTTCGGTCAGGAAAATAATACCGTTGGCATGTTCAAACTCGTGCCCGGCAGCAAGGAAGCTGTGCGCACTGTGGTAAAGCTCGGCAAAAGCTCGGTCAACACGATTCAAATTCTCAGCGGCCTGAACCCAGGCGATCAAGTCATCCTCTCCGACACCAGTGCCTGGGATTCAAACGAACGAATTCGACTTAACTGAACCAACCATGACAATCACCTCACCAAATCCTCACACCACTTCTCGCGCGAACGGTTCAACCCCATTGATCCGGCTCAACGACGTCACCAAAGTATTTCTGACTGACGAAGTTGAGACGCACGCGCTTTCGGGAATCCATTTGGATATTCGCGACGGCGAATATGTTTCCATTGCCGGGCCATCGGGCTGTGGCAAATCGACCTTGTTGTCGATCTTGGGTTTGCTCGACACGCCGTCGAACGGAAATTACACACTCAAAGGCAAGGAAGTAGCGAACCTTTCGTTTGCCGAGCGCGCACGAATCCGCAATCGCGAGATCGGATTCATTTTCCAGAGCTTCAATCTCATCGGCGACCTGACGGTTTACGAAAACGTGGAGCTGCCGCTAACCTATCGCGGAATGAGCGCGAGTGATCGAAAAGCTTTTGTCACAGAGGCGCTCGACCGCGTCGGCATGGCGCATCGGGCGAAACATTTGCCTAGTCAGCTCTCTGGCGGCCAGCAGCAACGTGTCGCGGTCGCGCGCGCGCTTGCCGGTAAGCCTGCGATTCTGCTCGCTGACGAGCCAACAGGCAATCTTGATTCAAAAAATGGCGAAGCGGTCATGGACCTACTCAAGGAACTGCATGCTGGCGGCGCCACGATTTGCATGGTGACGCACGACACGCACTTCGCCGAACACGCTGATCGCACTGTGCATCTATTCGACGGCCACATCGCCGAGGAACCGATCGCGGCCTGAGGCAGCCCGTCCCACCGACTTGTTGGTTTATACCAGCTTATTTGGGATCTCGGCGATTTTGATTGGCGCGACAGCTTGGTTGGCCGCCCGCCGACTTTTCATGTGAATCCGATTCTACTTTGAATTGCAGAAACCCGGGCAGGTTTGTTACCGTCCTATTATGCAGTCAAGACATCTGTCGTATTCCACTCTCGTCATCGTCTGTCTCCTTCTCGCCGCGCCTCTGCGCGCACAGGACAATCTGCTGAACGATCCCGACCTAAAGGAGATGTTGAAGGAAGCAGAAAAAATGCAGAAGGAGGCCGGCGAACTCCAGAAACAAAACCCGACGTCGCCAGACAGAAAGAAGAAACTCGCGGAAATGGAAGCGCAGGCAAGAGAAGAGGAAGCGCGACAGGAACGGGAGGAAAAACACGAGAAGGAGAAATTGCAGGCTGCGCTGAAGACGCAACTCGAGGCGCCCGGCCTGATCTCGTTACCCGATTGGACGCCCACCACACCGCAGTTCAAAGCCAATGGCGCGCCGACAAAAAAGATTGTGGATAACGAAGTGCGGATCGTTCAGACCGGCGTCTCATCACTGACGCCCAAGGAATTGGCGGACGGCTGGGAAGCGGCTGCAGTTGCGGCAAAGAATCTCAACCACGGTCGGAACAACATTGAAGTTAATGGCAAGCTAACTACGATCATGTTTCTCAGCACTCGCACAGATCCCGTGCAGGAGGCGAAACTCGAAGCCTCCCGAGAGCCAGGTGGCAAAATCACTCAGGTCGAAATCTCCTCGCCATTGCCCAAGCCGGATATCGGGAGCGAATAGAACGCTCCCGCAGGGCAAGCTAAAAGGCGCGTTCCCATCATCCGAAAGCTTGCAATTCGCCTGAGGCGAGACTAACAAAATCATTACTATGGCAGACACATATGTTCCGTTGATTAGCTCCGGCGTGGCCGGTCCACTTGGCGTTGTTCATCTCCCGCGGCTTTGGCAGAAAGTCTCTCTGGAGGAGAAGGGCAAACTTGCTGCTGGGTATCCTGGCGTCGGCAAAGGTTTCGATGCGATGACGCTCGCCGCGCTCGGACTCGAAGAGAAAGCGGTCAGAGATTACATCAAGCAAAGCAAGCCGACCTATCCCGAATTCGAGGCGTGGGTGAAGAAGAATGCGAAGTCATTAAATCGCGAGGCGATTGAAAAGCACAACGCTGCGCTGCGCGGCTACAATCATGACGATGAAACGCGGCGCGGTATTCTGGGCGAATGCAGCATCGCCGATGACGCTTTTGCACCAAAAGACGCGGTGAATCTGAACAATCTTGACGATTGGTACGAGTTTCACCAGGCGGTGCTGGCGTAGGACGAATCAGGAAATCAGGAACCCAGGAAGACGCAGTCGCTGACGACGTCAGCCACTGTGCTCCCCGCATTGACGCGGATGCATGAGTCGCGGAGTTTGCGCGATGCCAGCTATAGTAACGAAACCGGCACGAATATTTCACAAAACGGCCGAAACTTTTCAGGATGGGGCAAAGACGCTGCCCCAGCGGTATTTCGTTTCGTCGGCCGTATTCGCCGAAGAACAGGAGAAGGTTTTCTCCAGGCAATGGGCGTTGGTCGGGCACCAGAGTCAGCTCGCAAAATCCGGTAATTATTTTACCGCAGAGGTCGCGGGCGAGAGCTTGATTATTGTCCGTGATAAACGCGGAGAGATCCATGGGTTTTACAACGTGTGCCGCCACCGCGGAAGTCGCCTCATCGAAAACAGAAACGGACAATTGTCCGCTGCGATCCAGTGTCCGTATCACGCATGGACATACGGACTGGATGGACGATTACTCGGCGCGCCGCACATGGATGATGTCCCGGGTTTTAATAAGGCCGATTATTCGTTGCGTCCGGTGAACGTCGCCGTGTGGGAAGGATTCATCTATGTGAATCTCGCAGACTCCCGTCCTTCGCCAGAGAAATGGTTTGCGCCACTAGCCGGAAAATTTGCGCGTTGGAATTTGCCGTCCCTGCACTCAGCGAGACGGATCGAGTACGATGTGCGAGCGAATTGGAAGTTGATTTTTCAAAATTATTCCGAGTGTTATCACTGCCTGGGAGTACATCCGGAGCTTTCGAAAATCTCACCCCATGATTCAGCAGAGAATGATCTGACCGAAGGACCGTTTCTGGGTGGATTCATGCGCCTCGCGAGCGATAAGAGCCTGACGATGAGCGGCCATACATGCGCATTGCCGGTGGGCGATTTCGGCGACGAAGATTTCCGCTTCGTTTTCTACTACTCCATTTTCCCGAACATGCTGCTGAGTTTGCATCCTGATTACGTAATGGTGCATCAACTTGAGGCGCAGTCGCCAGAGCGAACGCTAATCTTGTGCGATTGGTTTTTTCATCCGGATGCGTTTAACCGAGAAGGTTTCAAGCCGGACGACGCGATCGAATTCTGGGACATGGTCAACAGGCAGGACTGGCACGTCTGCGAATTGAGCCAGCAAGGCATTGCCTCGCGGGGGTATGAGCCTGGGCCGTACTCGGCGCGCGAGAGCATGCCCGCGGCATGGGACAGGGAATATTTGCGGCACATTAACTAAATAAAACGCCGAACGCCCAACATCAAAGGCGGCACCCCAGCGCGGAAGTGGGAAATAGAATGTGGCCTTTTCATCGAGTATCCAGCATCTAGTATCCCAGTATCTGGAGCCATGCCGCCGCCGCTAACCTACGCCAGTTATCTTGATTTGGAGAAACTGCTTTCGCTTCAGAAGCCGCGCTCAAGTCCGCCAGAGCACGACGAGACGCTGTTCATCATTATCCATCAGACGTACGAGCTGTGGTTCAAGCAGTTGCTGCATGAGTTTGAGAAAATAAAGCGGGACTTTTCAGCAGGGGACCTTTTCGGGGCGATCCACACGTTTAAGCGGGCGCGCACAATCATGAAGGTGCTGGTTGCGCAAGTGGACATTCTCGAAACGATGACGCCCTCGTCGTTCTCAAGTTTTCGCGACCGCCTCGAGACCGCGTCGGGATTTCAATCGGTGCAGTTTCGGGAAATTGAATTCGCGCTGGGATACAAACGCGGCTCGACGGTTCAGTATCTAAAGCCGGATTTTCCTGGGTACGATCGGCTGCAAAAATTGCTCCACGAACGCAGCGTGGTTGATCATTTCTACGATTTCCTTGCGATCCGCGGCGCGCAGATTCCTGCCGACTTGAAGAATCGCGACGTAACGCAACCGAATGGGCCCGACGAGCGTGTGCAGAAAGAAATCCTTCGGCTCTACAGGGATTCGCCCGAATGCTCCATCCTGTTCGAATTGATGACCGATTTCGATGAGGGGTTGCAGGAGTGGCGTTATCGGCACATCAAGCTGGTGGAGCGAACAATCGGCGCGAAAAAAGGCACCGGCGGATCACCGGGCGTGCCGTTCCTGAAAGAATCGCTGTTTAAGCCGGTGTTCCATGATCTCTGGGCAATTCGGCACGAAATGTAGCGCCTCTGCGCGGCGAAATCCGAAATTCGAAACATTACAGTCCAAGAAATTCGCGTGCGGTCTCGGAAAACAGTTGTGCCTTCTCCTCGGCGGAAAGTTTCATGGACTCGATGAGCTGGCCCGGTTTCGTTTCGCCTAGCGGAAAAGGATAATCGGAACCGAGCGCGACGCGTTGCGCGTCGAAGAGTTTAAGCAACACCCTCAGCGCATCGGCATCGTGCACGAGTGAATCCACATAAAACCGCGCGGGGGCGTTGTCGTGCGCCAGATATTTTCTCGGATTTGTGTTGTTCTCCACCGCAACCAAATCGGGTCGCACATGAAACGCGCGCTCGATACGGCCGATGGTGAACGGAAATGCGCCCCCGCCATGAGCAAACCCCACACGGAGTTTTGGGAATCTCTCGAAGACGCCGCCGAAAATCATGGAACAAATCGCAAGAGACGTTTCAGCCGGCATACCGACCAGCCACGGCAACCAATACTTCGGCATGCGCTCCTTGCCTAGCATGTCCCAGGGATGAACAAAGATCGCGGCGTCCAGTTCTTCAGCGGCGCTCCACACAGGCTGAAGAGACGCATTATCGAGATTCAAAGTGTCGATGCGACCAGAATGAGGATTTGCATCGACATGCGTTCCGATCTGCGCGCCGCGCAACCCCAGTTCTCGGACACATCGTTCCAGTTCGCCAGCTGCGAGATCCGGGTCCTGCATTGGAATCGTCGCTAAGCCCGCGAATCGCTTTGGATGATCGCGAACGATCCCGCCGATGTGGTCGTTGAGTCGCCGCGAGAGATCGAGGGCGTCGCCTGGTTTTGCCCAATAACTGAACATCACCGGCACGGTCGAGAGCACCTGCATGGAAACGCCGTCGCGGTCACAATCCTCGATACGGCGCTCCGGGTCCCATACGTTGTCGGTGATTTCGCGAAACACGCGATCGCCAATCATCATCCGCGCGCAGCATGGCTTATAGTGATCGAGACGAACGAATCCGTTGTAGCCGTACCTTGCGTCGAGGTCGGGCCAATCGCGCGGCAAAATATGAGTGTGGATGTCGATCTTCATGCGATGCTGCGGACTTTATGCGCTGAGACAGCGCACGCTACAGCGCCCCCACCGGCTGCGGCTTTTCGACTTTCTTGCCGCATTTCTTGCAGGTGCGGCGCGCGTCATCATTCCAGAAATCGACCATCGCCTGGCTGAAGTGCTCAACGATATCAGCGCAATCGAAGTGGATGTCTTCCACCAGCGCCCCGCAATTTTCGCAGTAGAAAATGACGTGTTCCTTTTCTCCGGGCGGCCGGCGCCGCTCAACTACTACGCCAATCGTGTCCGGCGGCCGCTGTGGCGAGTGCGGCACATTTGGTGGGATGAAGAACGTTTCCCCTTCCTTTATGATGTGATCAACGATGCGATCGCCTTCGCGGATGCACACCTTAATGTTGCCCTTTAATTGATAGAAGTACTCCTCCGAATCGACAAGATGAAAATCATTCCGCGCGTTCGGCCCCTTGATGACCATCACGAAAAAATCCCGTCCGTCATAAAGATAACGGTTGCTCACTGGAGGTTTAAATTTGTCAGCGTTTTCTTCGATCCAGTTTTTCAGGTTAATCGGCGGTTGCACAGTCGTCATGGCGAAGATCGTATTTGGTGCGGCGCGCAGCGTCAAACAGCGGCGTTAACTCTCGATGGCCCTTGTAAATCTCCAGCGGATAAGAGCATGATCAAAACGACCCGGCCGCCGCCCGGCTCAAAATCGAGATTTATAGTTGAATGATTAGGCCGGGAGAGAATACTATCCGCCGCTCCGTGAAAACTCGCCGACTCTTTCTAATCGCAGGGACGCTCCTCGTCGCACTGATCATTTGCAGTTGCGAGGAGTATCCACCTTATGCGCCTGGCCTATTTCCCCGAGCCGCTCCAGCAGGTTGGTGGAACGATGACGGTGCCTCCGGTGCGCCCAAGATCGTTGTGCATATTGGCGAACAGAAAGCTTACTTTTACAAGGGCAAACGTGTGGTGGGCGAATCGACCGTTTCCACTGGCAAACCTGGTTTTTCCACCCCGCCAGGTCACTATACCGTTCTCTCCAAAGACGCCGACCACGTCTCAACCATATTCGGCGATTACGTCGATGATTACGGCAACGTGGTTAGATCAAATATCGACGCGCGAAAAGATTCCCGCCCGAAAGGGGCGCATTTCGATGGTGCTCGGATGCCGTATGCGATGTTCTTCAGAGGCGGCTACGCGATGCACCAGGGGTACGTTCCGCCGTTTGCCGCGTCGCATGGTTGCATTCGTCTGCCGAAAGGAATGGCAAGACCATTTTTTGAAAACGCTTCCGTAGGGACGCCGGTGACGGTAACAGAGTGAAGCTGATGGGAAGCTGACGGCTTCCGCGGACAGATAGCACCAAAGCTTTGTGCTACATTACGGCTGCGATATGAGCCGGAGTATCATCGACAATAAACGGAGCGCCGCGGCACATTTGAGCGCTGAAGAACTGCAGCGTTACTCGCGTCATCTTATCATGCCTGAAGTCACAGGCGAGGGGCAGCGCCGGCTAAAGGCGGCGCGCGTTTTGTGCATTGGCGCCGGCGGACTCGGGTCTCCGGCTGCGCTCTATCTCGCGGCAGCCGGCGTCGGAACAATTGGCATTGTCGATTTCGATGACGTCGATCTTTCGAATCTGCAGCGACAGATTCTTCACGGAACAAAGGACATCGGCCGCGGCAAACTTGAATCGGCGCAGGATAGGCTGCGCGATATCAACCCGGAGATCGAGATCGAATTGCACGAATGCCGTTTCTCCAGCGAAAACGCTCCGCAAATTGTGTCGGAATACGACATCGTCGTGGACGGCTCAGATAATTTCGCCACGCGCTATCTGTCCAACGACGTCTGCGTTTTTGCGCACAAGCCAAATGTGTACGGCTCGGTATTCCGGTTCGAGGGGCAAACGACTGTGTTTGCGCCTCACTTGGGCGGGCCGTGCTATCGCTGCCTTTTTCCGGAACCGCCTCCACCAGACGCCGTGCCGAACTGCGCGCAAGCGGGCGTGCTCGGTGTTTTGCCGGGGATCATCGGGATGCTGCAAGCGATTGAGACGATCAAACTAATTGTGGGCATCGGCGAGCCGTTGATTGGACGCCTGCTCCACTTCGACGCGCTCAAGGTTAAATTTCGAGAGCTTAACCTGCGGCGCGATGCTCAATGTCCCGTTTGCGGCGAGAACCCGACAATCTTTTCGCCGATTGACTACGACCAGTTTTGCAGTGTGCGGGAGGATGAGACGATTCCTGCAATGTCCGCGCACGAGCTGAAACGGAAGATGGATGCGCGCGAAGCATTCGAGCTGATCGATGTGCGCGAACTATTCGAATACGAGATCGCGCGGATCGATGGCGCGAAGTTAATTCCACTGGGAGAAATCTCTGAGCGGGCCGACGAACTGCAACGCGAGCAGACGATCGTTATCCATTGCCACAGCGGCGGGCGCAGCGCCGAGGCGGTGCGACTGCTACAGCAGCGCGGTTTTACCAACGTTTACAATCTCGAAGGCGGCATCGATGCGTGGTCGGATCAGATCGATCCAGGCGTGCCGAAATATTAAATCCATCTCTGTGGTCGACCCCGCGCGGGTGAAGCTTCGTGTCCGTATAGCGCCAAAGGCGTTATTTCATCGAAGCCTGGGGCATCGCCCCAGGAATTCGAATCGACGTGTAGACGAAGCGCTGAAGGCGCGCTTCGATTGGGTGCGTCGATCAAACGCGTGTTGGCGTCGAATCGCGCTTTCAGCGCTGGGGCCTTTGAATTGTACCATTAATCCTGGGGGCGCTGCTCCAGGCTGTCCATGATGTGACGCGCCTTTGGCGCTAAAGACATATGAAGCCCGGTGTTGATGCAATTATTTCACCACGGCAGCCAGTTGCTTAGCGCTGGGGACACCGTGCCATTGAGCTAGCAATTCTCCCTTGCGCCCGAACACGAAGACGCAAAAATCCGTTGCCCCTGCTGGCTCACTCAACTGCGGCGATACGGTCCCATCGAAATCGGTTACGGTGAAGATGTCCTGGCGCGCATCACGCATAATCTTGTTTGTATCGTATCGGCTCTGAAGCTGCTTCGCCTCTTCAGTAACCCGGTGCTTCACCACGGCCATCGCAATCTTCCGCACGATCGCACCATGCTTTCTGATGAATCGAATGATTGTGATCATTCTGTAATCCGGGTTTCCCAGACAATAATCGGGGACGCGGTCGCCCACGGCGCGCGCCTTTTCCCAATCTGCGGTCGTAGCTAGCACCAACACAGTTACGTGGCCGTCGGCGGTGGAAAGCTTGTTGCCATCAATATCGACAAAACTGAGCGAATAGGTTGTTCCGCTTGAAAGTCCCCCGCGCAAAAGCGCAGTGGAAAGAAAAAACGCAATGGCCGCAAAGAAAAAGAATTGAAGTGCGCGCAGGTTCACAAGCGAGAATAAATTAGACAATAAGTGATTCAATGAATTAGCGATTAAAGAAGTGCAATCACGGCTCGAAAGAATAAAAGAATTGCAGGATCGCACGAAACGCTTTGCCGTCGCTGTTGTGCGGTTTTTCTCGCGACTGGCAAAGACCGAAGCCGCAAGCGTGATTGGGCGTCAACTACTCCGTGTAGGTACGTCCGTTGCGGCAAACTACCGGGCGGCTTGTCGTGCTCGATCCGCCGCGGATTTCATTTCGAAGATTAGTATCGTTCTGGAGGAAACCGATGAAACACTCTTTTGGCTCGAATTACTGGTGGACGCAGACATCATCGAATCACCATTGACATCAAGGCTCACTGCTGAATGTCATGAACTTCTCAAGATATTCTCGGCGTCACTCGCCACCGCAAAAGCTAATCGCTAATTCATTGAATCGTTAATTCGTTAAATGATGAAACATTATCGCATCGCGATCGCTTGGACTTGCTTGTCGCTCTTTTTCGCTTGTGGTCTGGGTGCGTGCGATCGGATCGGGACTTCCCGCTACGCGCAGTTGATGCAGGACGCGGAGAGCAAGTCAGCACGGGGAGATTTTGCGCGCGCGATCAACTTGTACGAAGCGGCGCTCGATGACAGTCCACGTTGTGCTGAGATTCACTATAAACTGGCTCTTCTTTATGACGATAAATTGAACGATCCCGTCAGTGCGCTCCACCATTTCAAACGCTATCTCGCGTTAAGTCCAAACGGCCCTCACGTGAATGAGGTCAAAAAGTCGATAAAACATGACGAAATCGCCGCGCTCACAGCGCTGTCCGGAGATTCCGTTATCCCGCGATCGGAAGCGGTCCAGTTGCGCAATGAAAATCTTAATCTGCGCAAAGAGCTTGAAGCGCCCGCCGGGTCTTTGCGAAGCGCACCGGAGAAATCACAGGCAAATGACGCAAGCTCTAAGAAAATCGGCGCGAAGAAAGCAGACCGAACCTACGTTGTGCAGTCGGGCGACACTCTCTTCTCCATTTCGCGAAAATTCTATAAATCACCCAAGCACTGGAAGCAGATTCTCGAGGCGAACGAAAAAAACATTCGCGACCCGAAAAAGCTTACGGTCGGTCAGACCCTGGTTATTCCGTAAGACTGAGTTAGAGTTTATTGAACCGCTCTAAAACTTCACCACGAACGCCACTGCGCCGCCAACATTGGCCACCTGGTAATCGAAAACGCTGTGATTAGATTGGTTTAGTCCAAACGTGCTTACAGCGCTCGCCGTAAGAAATTTGTTCACGCGATAATTCGCGGTCAATGCGAGAATCTCGTTGACGTCCTTCCGGTCTCCTTGCCAATACTGTCGCACTACGATACGACCGACGGCGTTGATAAAAAAAGAGCGCGTGAGAATCGCCGAGTAAGCCAGATAGACCTCGTAATCGTTTCGGCGCGCTGAAATCGTTTGTGCTGGAGGAGGTGCCTGCCCGGATTCCTCGGCTGCGGCGCTGATGTTCGCGTCCACGCCCAAAGAGAGCTGTTGCGCGCGGCTCAAGGTAAATGGAACCTCGGCGTTAACAATAAAGCCGTGGTTTTGAAAGAAAGCTGAGAAGCTGTTTTTCTTCGTCAACCGATTGTAATCGTACTCGACGCGCAAAAGCAGATTATGCCACTGCGGCACGAGGTATCTGAGGCCAGCTTCAACATCAAAGCTTCCGAAATCGAAGTCGGTGAACCGGTCATAGTAAAACAACTGCTCGCGGACATCGATCAGTCCGTACAAGTTTGACGTAATCCGCGGCTCGTAGAAAGCTGCAGCAGCCGGCGCCACCACAAAATCGCTCTGCTCATTATTCCGGGTGAGCGCAACATTTGATGTCCAATAAAACGGCGCGCCGGCCGAGATGGTGAACGGTTGATACCCCTCCACTCTTTTGAGAATCTGTTGCTCGCCGAGATCGGCATCGCCAGGCGCGGCCACCACGTTACCGCCTTCGACGCCGCTGGGAGGCACAGTCGGAGGAAAAGGCGACGGCGCCTGTTCGCGCGCCAACTGCGCCTGATTCGCACTCTGCGCGGAACCTTCATTTGCCACGATGAAACAGAGCGCGCAGAAGATCGCGATGAACCCGGTTCGATAAAGACGAAGGCGGGGTTTCACGCGCACGACCCTTTTTTTAGGCCGCCCGTTTCATACCTCAAGCCATTAATTTGCTCAGCGATCTCTAGACGCATGTTGGAATCTCCAGCGACCCGGTCCTGATCACAACATCCGCCGGCCACCAGCGCGCATATTGCTGCGCTCGCGCATCTCGTTGATCAGCATTCGACGTTCTCCTCTCAGCAGACCATTCATGTTGATTCGACTGAGATTTCTCAGATTCGTGGTGTTCCTGGAATCGGAAATCGTGATCCTGCCATCAGGACCGACGACAGCTCCATCGAGTAGCGCCAGCAAGTCCGCCGTGTTGCTGACGTTGATTGTGCCTCTGGTGATATTGCCGCGTCTCGCGGGCGAGGGCGGAGGAGCACCAAACGGCGGCGCCTGGTTGAGCGGCAGAGGATTGTTCGCGCCGGCACCGGCGAACGTGCCGGTGGTCGTGCCATTACCGCCGAAGCCCGTGTAATTGGCGTTGTTCGTGTAAACATCGACCGGAATTGGACCGCCAATCGTCACCACGATATTGTTGAAAATGGTGATGGAATTCGCGGCCAGAATTTTTGTGAGAGCGCTGCCGCTAAGCGTGACGTTAGAAAGGAAATTGAGCGCGCCGTTGCTGCCATTCGCGTAAAGTTTCAACTCGGTATCAGCTGAGAGCATGCCGCCACCGACGT
>QHOV01000141.1 GCA_003218885.1 Verrucomicrobiota bacterium
AAATCGTCAGCGCAAGAAAAGGCAGCGATATGATTCCGAGACCGATTGCCGGCGTGAACCCGTGAAACGGAAAAAAGAATCCCGTGATAGTCGTCGCGACGGCGGTGATCAGAAACCATTTCGTCCAGCCATCCAATCGTTTGCCCGCGAGCATTCCAAACAGGACAGCGATGCCGGTGAAGATGGCGATCAGACTAATTACAGTGTGAATGATCGTGTAGATAAGGAGTATCATTTGTCGCCATTCTCCTTAGCTACGACTTGATGAATGCGAGGCTCGGATTGTTCTGCTTTCGTCATGACGTTTACTCCTTCACGCGAAGGACGATTTTTCCGTACGTGTGACCGGTTTGGCTGAGCTCGTGGGCGCGTCGCGCTTCGGAGAGTGGCAGGATTCGATTAACGATCGGCTTGAGATTGCCTGAGTCGATTACTTCGGCGATTTCCGCTAGCTCCGCGCCATTTGGATGACTGGCAACGAAGGCGGCTCGGACGCCGAGCGCTTTAGCTTTGTCCGCAGATGGCGGCTCGACGAGAGACAAAAGGATGCCGCCTTCCTTCAAAACTTGCCACGAACGCTCTTGAGTTTGATCGCCGATTGGATCAAGCACGATGTCGATGTTGTGTGCGATATCTTCGAAGCGCTGTCTGGTGTAGTCGATCGTTTCGTCCGCGCCGAGCTCGCGCAGCACGCTGTGATTCCTTGACGAAGCGGTGGCGATGACGTGCGCGCCCTTCCACTTCGCGAGCTGCACGGCGAAGTGGCCGACACCGCCCGCAGCCGCGTGGATGAGAACACGTTGCCCGGGTTCCAGTTTCGCCGTGTCGAATAACGCTTGCCATGCAGCCAGCGCCGCTAACGGAACAGCCGCAGCGTGACCGTGATGAAGCGATTTTGGTTTCAGCGCCACCTCCGATTCGCGGACAGCGATATATTCAGAATATGCGCCGTCGCGTAACGGATCGGGCAGGCTATAAACTTCGTCGCCTATTTTGAAGCGTCCTACGGCCGCGGGACCCGCGCCGACTTGCTCGACGACGCCAGACAGATCCCATCCGAGGATCAGTGGAAATGTATGCGGAAAGAAGTCCTGCAGGTGACCTTCACGAACTTTCCAATCTATCGGATTCACTCCCGCCGCGTGGACTCGGATGAGAACTTCACCGGGTTGCGGCTTCGGTCGTGGTGCCTCTTCGTACTGCAAGACTTCGGGCCCGCCATATTGATGAATCCGAACTGCTTTCATTGTTTGTAATTTTGTGCTGACCGGAGCGTTGACCGCAAGCCGGAAGACCTAATAGAACACGCGTCAGTGCGCAAAGTACTTAGGTGCCGATGCTTCGGATTTTGCGCGAACGGTCTTACGATTTGATGAACGCGAGCAAATCGGCGTTGATCGTGTCTGCCTGCGTGGTAGGCATGCCGTGCGGGAAACCCTTGTAGGTCTTCAGCGTCCCGTTCTTTAGTAGCTTGGCCGACAATGGACCGGAGTCGGCGTAGGGAACGATCTGATCGTCGTCGCCATGCATCACAAGGACCGGCACGGTGATTTTCTTCAGGTCTTCGGTGAAATCGGTCTGTGAAAAGGCGACGATGCCATCGTAATGCGCCTTCGCGCCGCCCATCATGCCCTGGCGCCACCAATTCCAGATGATGGCTTCTGACGGCTTCGCACCAGGCCGGTTGAAACCATAGAATGGTCCCGCCGGGAGATCGTAATAGAACTTCGCGCGATTGGCGGCCAGCTGCGCCTGCAAATCATCGAACACTTCTTTGGGAAGGCCACCGGGATTTTTCTCCGTCTTCACCATCAGCGGCGGCACCGCGCTGAGCAGCGCGGCCTTCGCCACCCGGCCTTCGCCATGCCGTCCCAGATAATGCGCCACCTCGCCGCCGCCGGTGGAGTGACCAACATGCACAGCATTCTTGAGATCAAGATGCGCGGTCAGAGCCGCGAGATCGTCGGCATAATGATCCATGTCATGGCCGTCGCTCGTCTGGGTGGACCGGCCGTGGCCTCGTCGGTCGTGGGCTATGACGCGATAACCTTTGCCGAGGAAAAATAGCATCTGTGCGTCCCAATCATCGGCCGAAAGCGGCCAGCCATGACTGAAGACGATGGGCTGTCCTTTGCCCCAGTCTTTATAATAGATGTCGATGTTCGTTCCATTTTTCTTTCCGACAGTGACGTACGGCATGATGAATTCCTTTCGATTTAGGTTGCGCTGGAAATGGCCGCCCAATGCAGATCAGCCCTGCCTGACCATCGCGCTTCCAAGGGCGCGCGTCACGTTACGTTTTCACGAACTTGTGGAGCACTGAAATAATCTCGACAAGCAGCCCCAGAGGACCGAATCGAAGGCAAGCGTTCGAGCAATCCTATGAAACGAAGCGTTTATCTTTTTTTAGATCGCGCGGCGATCTGGCTGGTCTGCACATTGAGTTTGTTCGCCAATTCGAGTTACGCAGCTCCAGCGGAAATTGTATCGCGGATGGGAAACGTCGATGGCGTGCAGATTCATTATCTTACCGCTGGTCACGGTCCGCCGGTTCTGCTTTTTCACGGCTACGCTGAAACATCGCGGATGTGGCGGCCGATCATCCCGTTGCTTGCGGAGAAGTTTACCGTGATCGCGCCGGATTTGCCCGGCATCGGCGAGTCTTCGATTCCTGCCGACAAGATCGACATGATCAGTTCGGCGAGACAAATCCATGATCTCGTTCGCTCACTCAAAATCGACAAGGCGCGCGTCGTGGGTCACGACATTGGCCTGATGGTCGCCTACGCTTACGCGACGCAATTTCCGGCGGAAACCGAGAAGCTCGTTGTCATGGACGCGTTTCTTCCCGGTGTCGAAGGATGGGAACCGATCTACAACAGTCCAAATGTTTGGCATTTTCGGTTCAACGGCGAATACCCCGAAAAATTGGTAAAAGGACGGGAGCGCACTTATTTCGAATATTTCTGGAACGTTTTCGCGGCCGATAAGGCGCATTCGATTCCGGAAGCGGATCGAAAAGCGTACACCGAAGCGTATGCCAAGCCGGGACGGATGCGCGCAGGCTGGGCCTATTTCGCGTCGTGGCCGCAACTCGCGAAAGATTTCGCTCAGCTTTCGCAAACGAAATTAACTATCCCGGTGCTGTCGATTGGCGGCGACAGGTCGCTTGGGAACGAGCTTGCTGCTCAAATGAAGCTCGTCGCAACGGATGTTACAGTCGTCGTGCTAAAGGATACCGGCCATTGGGTGCTCGAGGAAAAGCCAAAGGAAACAACCGACGCGCTCGTGAAATTTCTCTGAAACTTTCGAGTCACCCACGCCAAAAGCTTCGGCGCACTTACTGGTTTCTGGACGCCCGATCTAATTCCGGCGAGGCTCGTTCGCGATGGCAATCGTAGTAGGCAAGACCGAATTGATCCTGATTTGTCTGGTCGCCGTCGCTTTGCTGGCGCTCGTTGCTCGAAAAATTAGGGTCCCGTATCCGATCCTACTCACCTGCGGTGGCGTGCTCCTCGCTCTGGTTCCCGGTCTTCCCGCGATTCAGCTCGAGCCTCAGCTCGTCTTTAATTTGTTTCTTCCGCCTCTGCTCTATCCCGCGGCCGTGTTCACGTCCTGGCGAGATTTCCGGATGAACCTTCGGCCAATTCTGACTCTGGCAATCGTGTTGGTCCTGTTAACGATGACGGCGACTGCTTTTGTGTTCCATGGCTTGACGGGATTGCCTTTGGCGGTTGCGTTTGTGTTCGGCGCCATCATCTCACCACCGGATGCGGTGGCAGCACTGTCGGTGACGCAGGGTTTGCGTGTGCCGCGCAGGATTATTGTGATCCTGGAAGGGGAGAGCCTGGTAAACGACGCCACTGCTTTCATTTCCTTTCGTTTCGCTGTGGCTGCTGTTATGACCGGTGCCTTTTCGCTAGGCCAGGCAAGCTTGCAATTTCTTTTCGTGGCGACTGGCGGTGTGTGCGTTGGCCTTGCAGTCGGCTGGCTCGCGACGCAGGTGCAGAAGCGTTTGGATGATCCGCCTGTTCAAACGATGTTCTCGCTGCTCACGCCCTATCTCGCTTATTTCAGCGGCGAAGCGATCCACGTCTCCGGGATTTTGGCGGTCGTGATCGCCGGCATTTATTACGGCTGGCGAGCTCCTCGTATTTTGAGCGCGCGCATGAGACTGCAAGCGCTGCCGGTTTGGGAAATGGTCGTGTTCATTCTTAACGGAGTGCTTTTCATGCTCATCGGGCTGCAATTGCCGCAGGTCGTCCATTCGCTTGCACCAGGTTCGGCGACTCAGGTCGCGAAACTCGCGCTATTGGTCGTTTTAGTAATGGTGCTGGTTCGTTTTGCTTGGATATTTGGGACAAGTTATTTGCCGCGGCTTGTAGGCGGCAAGTCCCATCGTAAAAGTCGCATCCCCTGGCAGCAGACAGCGTTAATCGCATGGACCGGAATGCGCGGCGCCGATTCACTCGCAGGCGCGCTGGCGATCCCGTTCGTGTTGCCCAATGGCCAGGCATTTCCCGGACGCGACCTGATACTTTTGCTGACGTTCTGCGTGATTTTTGCAACGCTTGTTCTACAAGGACTCACTCTTGCACCGCTGGTTCGCTGGTTGGGAGTCGTGGACGATCACGTCACTGAAAAAGAAGAGAGACTCGCTCGTTTGAAAGCGAACGAAGCAGCCCTGGAGCGGCTCGAAGAGCTGGAGACGTCCAGTCGGGCCAGACGTCAGACTGTCGAACGTCTCCGTTCAGAATACGACGATCGTATTCGACAACTACAAATTGAAGATCCAGACGGAGAAAGCGTCAGCCGATTGTACTCACCTGACTTTGAAGAATTAGCCCGCGAGATGTTGCAAACAGAACGCGATACTGTCATCGCACTCCGCAACGAAGAGGCGATCAACGATCAGGCATTGCGCCGGATCCAACGCGACATTGATCTGGCCGAAGCGCGGCTTCGTCGGCCAGCTTAAAATTGGCGGCGCGGATCGCACTCTGTATCGAAAAGAACTGCTCAGTTTCGCGGCGGTTGCGACGTGATGGACGCCACCGTCGAAGATCGGTGACAGTTTTCAACCTGATTGCGCCGGACGAACAAAGCCCGCTCGATGAAGTCCTCGGTGTGCGGATCACCGCTTGACCGCGCTTAGTTAAAAGTACCGAGGGCGTCGTGCACGCCGGCGATGGACATACCGCCTTCGCCCACGGCAGCGGCGCAACGTTTCACCGATCCAGAGCGCACGTCGCCGGCGGCGAAAATTCCGGGGAGACTGGTTTCGAGTGGGCCGGGTTGGTGTTTGTTCGTCTTCCATGCCGGGGCGCCGGCGACGTTGATCCCCGTTTTGATGAATCCTTTGGCGTCGCGTTCGATTTCTGGTGGTAACCAGTCGGTGCAAGGTCTGGCGCCAATCATGGAAAAAACGGCCGGTGTTCGAACGGCTCGGCGTTCGCCAGTCTTCGTATTTTCCAGTTCGATTTGTTCGAGCTTTTTTTCGCCGGACATTTTGCGGATTTCGGTGTTGCAGAGAATCTCGATGTTCGCGCACCCTTCGACCCGACGCGAAAGGTAGCTCGACATTTTGCTCTCGATGTTTTTTCCCCTAACGACTAATAACACTTTGGCCGCGCCCTCGGAAAGAAACATCGCCGCCTGGCCGGCTGAGTTACCGCTGCCGGCGACAACAACAGTTTCGTTGCGACAAAGCTGACCTTCCAGGGCGGTGGCAGCGTAATAAACGCCGACACCTTCGAATTGTTCGCGGCCCTCGGCATCGAGCCGACGATAATTCGCGCCAGTCGCAATCAGAAGAGCTTTTGCGCGAAGCACGGCAGAGCAACCTTCCGTCTCGAGACACACGCGATATTCGTCATCGGGGTTGTATTGCAGCGAAAGGGCCTCGGCTGGTGTGGAAAATTTCGCGCCGAATCGGTAGGCCTGAAGCTGCGCGAGCCAGGTTAATTCGCTACCACCAATGCCGGTCGGGAATCCAAAGAAGTTTTCAATGAGTGAAGAGGAACCGGCTTGTCCGCCCGGAGCATAACTTTCCAAAACGACCGTCTTCAATCCCTCCGAGGCGGCATACACCGCTGCGGCTAGGCCTGCCGGTCCGGCACCAACAATGGTCAGGTCGGACAGAATTTCGGTTTCATTTTCGTCCGCGAGTGATCGCAGCAAGCCGGCTTCCCGTGCGACTTCGCGCAACGACGGCTTGCGCAGTCGACCACCGGCCGGAGTGATCAGGACCGGCAAATCGCGACTCGTTAGGTGAAAACGTTTGCCCAGCGTCTGTCCCTGTTCGCTCTCAAATTCCACGAGCCGGTGCGGGATGCGATTCTTGTCGAGGAAATCATCGAGCTGATGTCCATCGCGCGCATCGCGGCTGGCCAGAACACGCATTCCCGCGAATTCGCGATCGCGGCGAAGCCTTCGGCGTCGCATGATCAATGCATCGACGATTGTCTTGCTCACGGCGGGAATCTCCGCGAGCGCGCGCCGGAGTTCGGCCGCCGGAATGTGGAGAATCTCGGCCTCGTCCGATGTGACTCTCGAGGAACCGAGGATTGATGTGCCCTGAAGCATCGATACGTCCCCGATGAAATCGCGCTCGTGCGCGGTAGCGAGGTTATATTCGGTGCCATCGCGCGTCTCGAAGGCCTCGAATTCACCGCGCAAAACAATCGCTAATCCGAGATCGCGCTGCCCGGCTTTAAAAAGCATGTCGCCGCGTTTCATCACCCGGCGCTCGCCCAAAGGTTCAAGGAGCGATAGCTGGTGATCGTTCAGTTTCGGAAACGCGATGCTTTCGGTATCGCGATAAAATTGTTCGTCCTTTTCTTCGTCAGTCATGAAATCGGAAGCTCGTGGTGCTCGGAACGAATTCCGAAGCGCGCAGCCCGGATTTTTCCGAGCAGCCTGTAGCAACGGCCCTGTGGGCCGTCTTCGCAGTGCCAGGAGCAGCACAAAGATGGACCGGGCACAGCCCGTTGGCTACAGAATCTATGAAATCGCTTGGTCAATTCGCCCGGCGCGTTGTCTCGAAAAGGAACCAAGCTCGTCGCTCTGTTTCATCGATCCAAACTTCGATCAGACTCGTCGTGGCGACGTCGCGGTGTTCCTCACACACGTTGTGGGCCTCGCGCAGGCGCGCAACCAGGGTTTTGTTGTCCTCTGCTAATTCGGCGAGCATGTCCAATGGCTCAACGTACTCGGCATCGTTATCGAGCACGCGCTGAGTACGCGCGATCTGGCCGATCGATCTCAGCGTGATTCCGCCAAGCTTTCGGACGCGCTCAGCGATTGGATCTGTCATCGCAAAAAGCTGGTCGGCCTGCTCGTCGAGGAGCAAATGGTAATCGCGGAAATGCGGCCCGCTCATGTGCCAGTGGAAATTTTTCGTCTTCACGTAGAGCGCGAACACATCGGCGAGAATGGCATTCATCGTGCCGCTTATGTCTTTGGTGGCCGCAACCGACAGATCAGTTCGCGTCGCGAGTGGTGCGTCGCGTCTCTGCGTGAGCTCCAATCTTTTCTTCGAATTAGGTTTGTTCATTGTTGTAGCTCTATTGTTGTCTGATCATTCTTGAGTTCAGGCGTTGGTTTGCGTGTTAGTAACTCGCGCCTTGTGGCAACCCCATTGTCGCGGCCGTGTCCGTGTCGAGGTAACCAGTCATGCGCAAGCCGTGGCTGCGTTGATAACTCCTGAGCGCCTGGTGCATTTCAGGGCCGAGCGCTCCGTTGCTTTCGCCGTGATAATAGCCTTCTCGCGCGAGTCGCTCCTGTGCTGCGACAACCGTCGAGTAGTTTGAGTAAGACTGATCGCTGTAGCCGTTCGGATCGTAGTACGCGTCGGTTTGGTAAACACTGGAGTCGTAGTAATCCTGAGATTGATCGGGATAGCCGGTTTGATCGTAATACATCTGGCTTTGGTAATAGCCGGAATCGTAGTAGCCCGGTTGAGAATCGTAGGAATTGAGAGAGTCGTAGCCGTAGTACGGGGAGCCGTAGGCGTAGTAATCTGGGTAGTACCCCCAATATGGCCACCACGGATCGAATCCGATATTGAAGATCACCCACGATCCGTTGATGAAGCAGCACCGGTGGCCATTCCACCAATGGTCGCTATGATGGTCCCAATCGCGATGCCAATCTCCGGAACGCTGCGCGAACACCTGTTTTTGCCAGTCACCACGAAGATGATTGTTGCCACTCCGGAAGTGACTTCCGGTATTTCGCTGGTTCCACACGCTTGTGACAGCTGGATTTCTGTAATTCGCAAACCGCTGGAAACGTTTACTTTGATTAGGTTGTCTGATCGTTGCCGCAGTGAATGGACCCGAGCGGGTAAACGTTACCCGATTTGGAGAAATCGAAGGCTGGCGAAACCCAGTCGGCCGGTACGAACGCATTCCAAATGACGAATAGCGGCGGCCCGGATAAATCATCCTGCCGCCGAAGCTGCGCGTCGGCATGGAGTGCATCGATGAAAAGCCGCCGGCACGCGCCGGAGCGTGAGCAGCCGGAGCGGCGTGCGGAACTGCACCACCGCGAAAACCTCCGCCACCGCCGTGGTAGGCTCCTGGATTTGCTTGAGCAATCATCGCCGCACTCGCCAGAACTGCGCCGCATAAAAATTCCGTCTTCATGATTTCAGCGTCCTTTCGTTTTGCTGGATCTTGCTATCCATATTAACGCAAACCGCCCGCGATTACTAGCGTTTCGCCGGTGATCCACGCCGAGTTGTCTGAAGCGAAGAACACCGCAGCCGGCGCGATGTCTTCCGTTTGTCCGACGCGGCCGAGCGGCGTCTGTGATTCAAACATTTTCCGCATTTCGCCTTCGGTGTAACCGCCGGCGATCGCTCCCTCTGTGATCACCATGCCGGGATTGATGGAGTTGACGCGGATCTTGCGAGGCCCAAGCTCCTTCGCAAGCGTACGCGTAATCGCGTCCACTGCGGCTTTGGTCGCGTTGTAAACCACGGCAGTTGGTGGAGTCAGAGAACTGGCGAGCGAACCGATGTTGATGATGCTGCCGCCGGCGGAATTGAAATGCTTGAGCGCTTCTTGCGTGACGAGAAGCATCCCGAGAACGTTGGTATCAAACATTCTGTGAAACTGTTTCTCGGAGACTTCTTCGAGGGGCACGAATTCGTAAACCCCGGCGTTATTAACCAGGATGTCGATCTTGCCGAAGGCTTTCTCCGCTTCAGCGAAGAGCCGCTCGATTTCTGCCTTCTTCGCGACGTTGCCCTGGATCGCGATTGCTTTTCCGCCGTGCTTACTAATTTCGTCCACCACGCGATCTGCGTCTTGCTTTGCAGAAGCGTAGTTAACGGCGACGGACGCCCCTTCCGCCGCGAACTCTTTCGCGATGCCCGCGCCAATCCCCTTCGACGCTCCCGTTATTACCGCAACTTTTCCATTTAATTTTCCATTTTTCATTTGTGTTCCTTTGATTTCTTTTACCAGGGAAGTCGTTGGCCAAGATGGAAGAACCCGCCGCTCGGACCGTCATCGGGCAGCGTGGCAAGTTGCGCGCTCGTCTTTCCGCCCTCGCTAGGTTCCATCGGCGCGTTTGGGCCGCCCATCTCGGTTTTCACCCAGCCGGGATGCGCGGAGTTCACTTTGATTTTGTTGTCACGCAATTCGTAGGCGAGATGCACCGTGAAAGAATTTAGCGCAGCTTTCGATGCGTCGTAAGCGAAAGTCTTGAACGCGTAAATCGGCGAGTTCGGATCGGAATGCAACGTGAGAGAACTCAGGATGCTGGAAACATTCACGATTCGGCCTGCCGGAGCTTTGCGTATGAGCGGCAACAGTTTTTGCGTGAGTGCGACAGGCGCAAAGAAGTTCGTCTCGAATGTTTCGCGCAACATCTCAGTCGATACCGCGGTAACGGGGTTTGGTCCTGTACCAGTTGGGGAAATTTGGCTCTCTTTCAAAACCCCCGCGTTGTTAACCAGAATATCCAGCCGCCCGTACTTTTTTGCGAAGTAATCGTAAGCCTTCTGATGATCCTGCGATTTGGTAACATCAAAGCCCAGAGTTTCCGCGGTAATGCCTTCGTCACGAAGCTTCACAGCTGCGGCTTCGCCTTTTTCCGGATCGCGTGATCCAAGAACGACAACGATGCCTTGCTTGCCGAGCTCGCGTGCGGTCTCCAAACCGAGACCGCGATTAGCGCCAGTAATGAATGCAACTTTTCCGTTTGGTTTTCCGTTTTCCATTAACATTTCCCTTTGATTAGTTGTGTTTGAGAGATTTCATGGTGACGAAGCGCTGTTCTCGCTAGCTAGCCGTTGGCGCTAATCCAAGCGATTGAAGCGTCGTCGCCGTGAGTGTCCCTGTGACGCTCAAGTCGTGGTCTTCTTGATAACGCGCGAGAGCGGCCTCGGTTTCGTCTCCCTCAACTCCGTCGACCGCGCCGCGATAGTAACCAAGTTTCGCAAGCTGTGATTGAACTGCGCTTACGGTCGAACTATTTCCGTACTGATCCGAACCAACATAGGTGAAGCCGCCGACGCGGCCGCCACCAAAACCGCCTCCGCCACCGTGAGGGCCTGCCCACGCTGGCTGACTAAGACTGACAAGAGCGCTGCTTACTAAAGTGAGTAATTTAATCTTTTTCATAGCATCAAATCTCGTAGCCGTCCGCTTCGCAGCCATTGCGCGTCCGCAGGATTGTAGGGTCCTACCGAAGAGTCGCTCCGGGCTCTCTCCTTCGGGAGAGGAACGCGTAGCATAGCGATCTTGGCTGTGGGGCCGGCGAGCGTCTCGCCTGCCGCATGAGTGGTGTCAGAGTCATCTACAGTCAGCGAATGGGCTGTTCGCAAGCGCCAGCGTGCGTTTTTTTTTGTATTCGTACTCAGCATTTTCTCCTCGTTTTCGTGGTCCGTTGGTTAAGCGACCGATTGATCCTTGTTTGGCGAAGAGAGTCCGAGCAACTCAGCAAGGCGCGATTCGTAAGATTCACACGTCGGACAATCACCATTCGCCTCAACCCATTCTGGATGTTCGACGCGCAACGCGTCGTGTATCTGTCGTTGAAGTTGAGCGTAAGAGCGGATCTCCTCCGTCGGTTTCGGAAGAGCCTTTGTTTCCATGACCTGAAACGTCGGCGGCGATTGAAACGCCGCCATTTCGCGTATGCAGGATTTTCCAGTGACACTTCGGAGGTGATTCGTGATCCCTCTTTCGAGGTAGCAAATCAATCGAACGAAAGAAGCCGACTAAAAACGAAAGCGCGAGGCAGCTACAGAGCCGCTAAGGCGGCGCGCAGTCGCATTCACAGCGGTAAAGCATAAAACGGGACGGTCGCGCCACTCTATTATGCAGGCGATTTCTTAGCGGATCGTAGCCTGATGTTGATCTCGGAGGCGAGCGTGCGGTGGACGGGGCATTTGCCGGCAATCTCCGTCAGCTTCGCGTGCTGTTCGGAGGTCAAAGGGCCGGTGAGTTCGAGTTCAACATCGATTCTGTCCACCATGCCATCCTTGGTTTCGCATTCCTCGCAATCTCTTGCGTGAATACGCGAGTGCCAGAGCGAAACTGCGATGTTCTCGAGAGGAAATTGTTTCCGGCGCGCGTAAAGACCAACGGTCATGGAAGTGCAAACGCCAAGGCTTGCCAGCAAATAATCGTAAGGATCGGGCCCGGCATCGCCGCCGCCTGCGCTCACCGGTTCGTCAGCGACAAGGCGATGCTTACCCGCAATGATTTCCTGTTTAAAGCTGTCGGCGCCGCCGCGCACGACGATTTTAGGCGTTTTATTATCGTTCTGTTCGGCCATAATCGGGATCACGCGCGCAGGATACCTGCGAACGCGTCGCGGTATCGCCACACGAGAAACAATTCGAGAACGGTGACAACGATTGCTGGCGCCAGTCCCTCGGGCGCCAGCAAAATGTGGAATAGCCAAATGTTTACTATGATTGCGCCCAGAATCGTCAGGCCCAGCGGGACAAAGCGGCCGATCAACAAAAGCAAGCCGCCGATGACCTGGAGCGCGCCGATTACGTAAATGTGACCACTGGCAACAAACGCATGCAAATATTCACCGGCCAGACCTTGCGGCGGTGGAGGCATCGGGATGAAATGCAGGAACGCGTTCGAACCGAAGACAACGAAGATTAGTCCGAGCAGAACGCGGGCAATAATGGTAGCGATTTTCATTCGCGCACAGTGGCCTGATTGGCTAGAAATTCCAATCCCAATCTTGCTGGAGCAGACTGCGGACGAGAGCAATCATGATTTTCGCCTAAACAGTTCGTTCAAATCGGCGGAAGGAGCGTTATTGGCCAGAAGGTTGAATGTGCCGTTTGTTTTCATGTCTTGCGCGGCGCGGAGGAATGCGCCCCACGCAGCGAGGGCAAGACCGGAGCCGACGGAGATGCGGCGCACACCGAGATCAGCTAGTTGGGAAAATGAAAGCTGATGATTGAATCCGGAGACGAGAACGTTGACAGGTCTCGGCGCGACTGTCTTTACGATTTGTGCAATGTCATCCGGATTCCTAACACCCGGCGCGTAGAGGCAATCGGCGCCGGCTTCGGCGTAGGCATTGAGTCGGTCGAGAGCGGTGTGCAATGGATTGGGATCCCCGATGAGCCACGCTTCGCAACGGCCCGTTAGCACGACGTCAGTTTTCGAAGCGTCAATCGCAGCGCGTGCCGCGCGAATCCGTTCGACTGCGAGATTTCTCTCATAGAGCGGCGCATCGGCGTGTCCCGTACTGTCTTCGATCGACAGACCAGCAATTCCTGTTGCGAGACAAAGACGCACGTTTTCCGCGACGTCTTCGGGTTCGTCGGCGTAGCCAGCTTGGAAGTCTGCGTTCACCGGCAATGCGGTAGCTGCCACAATTTCGCGGATGTGCGCGAGCATTTCGTCACGCGGAACCGCACCATCAGGTTTCCCGCGTGAAAAAGCGAAGCCTGCCGAGGTCGTAGCTAGCGCTTTGAATCCAAGGCGCTCCAAGTAGATCGCTGTTCCGATATCCCAGGGGTTTGGAAGCACGAAGCATCCGGACTCGTGCATCGCGCGAAATTGTGCAGCTTCTGAGGCATTCTGAATTGATGTCATCGCCAAAGTTACTCTGCTCTGACCACAGCGCGATGTTTCAGCTTTGCATTTAGCGCCAAAGGCGCTGCGTCATCCGAAGCCTGGGGCATCGCCCCAGGGTTTCTGGAATTCGTTCGAAAAGTGAAGCGCGCCTTCAGCGCTGGCGCTTTTCCTGGGGTGGCGTGAATCCTGGGACGCTGTTCCAGGCTGATGTTGAATTGCGCGTCTTTGGCGCCTGAAGAACTTCGCAACAGAGATACGCGAGACGTGAGTGAAGCGCTTTAACTATTTTGGTCTCTCTCGCGCGGCTTTCCAAATCTGTCGCAGCGGACCTTGAGCGCCGTAGATCGGATCATTGTCTGGAATTGGCAGAGCCGCGATTCTCTGATCGGCTTTGGGCCGCTCGCTGGGCAAACCCCGAAGCAAATCCCATTCGCGTCCATCCGGGTACGCCCCGACAACGCCAAAGTCGTCGCGGGCGCCAATGTTCTGGTGCGCCACAAATAAACTCCAAGCACCTCGTGCGTCGTGCTGTGGTAATGCGTAAAGGGATAAACACCGTTTCGCCACGAGTTGGTCCAGTTGTTCTCGGCAAAGGATTGTTCAATAACGGATGCGCCATCTTCCGCTTCCGTTGAGAATGCCTGCCGATACAATAGCAAAGGCAGGTCGCTATTTGGGAAAACGCCGTCGTCTTTAAATTTGAACTGTTCGGGTTCAACCAATTCCTGCTGTTTAACGGTGGGATGGGCTTGCATATGTAATGCAATATCGAACCGGTCGTGTTGGTCAAATATTCTCATCAGCCAGGTCGCGTATTGCCTTTCCGAATATCGAGCGTATGGCAACGCAATACCGCTGAAGCTGCCATGCAAGAACCAACAGGCGTGTCTCAATTGGTCGAGCATCTCTTCCGTCATGAGGCGGGAAAAATGGTGGCGACGCTGACTCGAATTTTCGGGATCGAGCGCTGGAACCTGGCGGAAGATGTGGTGCAGGAAGCGCTCTCGCGCGCGTTGCAGACATGGCCATATCGCGGGATTCCAGAAAATCCATCCGCCTGGATCATGCGCGCGTCGCGCAATCTCGCGCTCGATGTGATCCGGCGTGAAAAGAGTTTCCGCGCAAAAGAAGCCGAGATCGCGCGCTTGATCGAGCTCGACGGATCTGCATCCGACGCCGCAATTTTTTCCGAACACGAAATCGCCGACGATCGATTGCGGATGATGTTCGTGTGCTGTCATCCAGTCATTCCGCGGGAGGCGCAGGTGGCACTGGCATTGAAAACACTCTGCGGCTTCAGCGTGGCGGAAATCAGTCATGCATTCCTGACGACCGAAGTGGCGATTGCCAAGCGATTGACGCGCGCGAAACAAAAAATCCAGGAAGCGCAGGTTCCATTCGAGATTCCTGTCGGCGATGAGTTGACGCGGCGGCTCGATAGCGTTCTGCAATCGCTCTACCTGCTCTTCAACGAAGGTTACAAAGCCTCCACCGGCGAAAACCTCATCCGCGAAGAACTCTGTCAGGAAGCAATCCGCCTCACGGAATTACTGGCACAACGTCGCGCCGGGAATAAGCCCAAGACGCATGCCTTGCTCGCATTGATGCTGTTGAATGCCGCGCGGATTCCCACTCGGCAAGATGACGAGGGTAACCTGCTTCGACTTGAAGAACAGGATAGGACACGCTGGGATCAGGCGATGATCGCGCGCGGTATGTCTCACCTGCACCAGTCCGCTGCAGGTGAGGCGCTCAGCGAATATCATCTTCAAGCGGGTATCGCTGCCTGTCACGCAACGGCAACTAATTATTCAGAGACGGATTGGTCCAAGATTCTTTCGTTATACGATCGATTGAGAGAGTTGGATGATTCGCCTGTGGTCGCGCTTAATCGCGCAGTAGCCGTCGCAAATGTTAGCGGTCCGAAAGCAGGATTGGAAGCAGTGCGCGCCATACGTGAGCGCGAAAGATTAGGTTCGTATTACTTATTGTATTCAGTGATCGGCGAGCTCGAGATGAGGTTGAACAACCGTGAAACCGCTGCGCAAGAGTTCCGCAAGGCGTTTGAACTGGCCGAGACGAAATCGGAGCGAGCTTTTCTTTTAAAACGATTGCAGCGCTGCCTGGACAGCTAGCCTAGTCAATCAGAAAAATTCTGTCCTAAGTCGGCGCGCTCGTTCGTCGTATCTCTGACAGAACTAAAAATCACACATCAACAGAAAGGCAAATATGAGCAAGTCAGAGAAGAAACACGCAGCAAGCATCGTTTGGTTTGAAATCCCGGCGGACAACCCGGAACGCGCCAAGGCGTTTTATGGCAATTTGTTTGGCTGGAAGATCAATCCATTTCCCGGCGGAGGCGACTACTGGCATATCGACACCGGCGGCGCAGATGACACTCCGGATGGTGCACTGAAGAGGCGTCAGCGTCCGCAAGAACCAATCATCAACTACGTCAGCGTGGATTCGGTAGATAAGTACGCCGATAAAACCGCGAAACTTGGCGGCAAAATCTGCATGGCGAAAACGGCCGTGCCGCAGATGGGCTACTTCGCCATTTGCCAGGATACTGAGGGCAACGCGTTCGGGATTTGGGAGAGCGACGAAAATGCAAAATAATTTGTCCTAAACTCGCCCGCTTGTTCGTCGTAGTTTTGAAAGCGAGAAAAACAATCAACCATCAACGATCAACTAAAGACTAATATGAACACACAAAATCAAAATGGATACATGCTGCTGTTTCGCGGAAATGACTGGCACAAAAGTCTTTCGCCGGAAGAAACACAGAAAGTGACGGATCAATGGATGGCCTGGTTCCGCCGGCTGACCGAACAAGGCAAAGCCATCGCCGGCAACCCGCTTGAACGCGAAGGCAAAATCGTCTCGGGCAAAAACCGTGTTGTGTCGGATGGTCCATTCGCAGAATCAAAGGAAGCGATCGCCGGCTACTTTCTGCTCGACGTCGCCAGTCTCGATGAAGCGGTGGCGATCGCGCAGGAATGCCCAGGCTTGCCGTACGGCGTACGCATCGAGGTCAGGCCCGTCGCGGGCGAATGTCCGCTGGCGAGCGAGCTCAAGCGCGAAGCGGAGTTTGCCACCGTCTGAGTAAAGCGGAGATCCCGTCACCTGCCGTGGATAAATTCGCCCTTAAAAGGCAAGCGAAGTCATTCACCAAATCAGAAAGGATCAAATATGCCACGCGTTGTTCACTTCGAAATTTACACGGAGAATCCTGAAGTCGTCCGCCCGTTCTACGAGGACGTTTTCGGCTGGAAGTTCCAAAAGTTTGGTGGCCCGCTTGATTACTGGCTTATCACGACCGGTGACGACAAGCAGCCGGGGATCAACGGCGGCCTCGCCCAGCCTCGGGAAGGCCAGAGTCCCGGCACGTTGAACACAATTGGGGTTTCATCGCTTGATCAATCGGTAAAAAAGATTGAGCAAGCTGGTGGCCGAATCTGCGTGCCAAGGATGGCAATCCCTGAAGTCGGCTGGCTCGCTTACGCAGAGGATCCGGCCGGTAACGTGTTCGGAATCATAGAGCCGGATACAAACGCAAAATAATCGGACGACCACGTCAGCAACACACGACCACAACGAAAGGAGAAGAAGTCATGTCAGTAAACACCATCCGACTACACCGAGTGCTCCGAGCAATGCCGGAGAAAATTTACCGCGCGTTTCTGGACCCCGACGCAATGGGCAAATGGCTACCGCCAAACGGATTCACCTGCAAGGTTCATCAGATGGACGCGAAAGTTGGCGGCAACTACAGAATGTCGTTCACGAATTTTACGACTGGCAAGAGCCATTCCTTCGGCGGAACCTATGTCGAACTGACACCGCACAAACGCATTCGCTACACCGACAAATTTGACGATCCAAATTTGCCCGGCGAAATGCAGACGACGATCACGCTGAAAAAAGTTTCGTGCGGAACGGAACTAAACGTCGTGCAGGAAGGCGTACCCGCGGTCATTCCTGCTGAAGCGTGTTATCTCGGCTGGCAGGAATCGCTGACGCTATTGGCGAAACTCGTCGAAGCGGAGATTCCAGATTAAGCGCGGCACGCAAAGGATTCCGAAAAGTCCGAGCGAGTCACTGAAGCGATGCTTAAAATGAAGAAGATCGACATCAAAACCTTGAAGGAGGCCTATAAGAGCTGATGGCTTATTAACAGGCGAAACCACACACAAGTGTCAGAGATTAGTTTTTCTTTCATTCGGATGATTCGTGTGTTTCGTGGGTAAACGTCCAAATTATGAGCAAAATAAGAGTCTTAGTTGGCACAAGGAAGGGCGCGTTCATTCTCACGTCGGATGGCGCGCGTAAACGATGGAAGGTGAGGGGACCGCATTTTGCGGGCTGGGAGATTTATCACATGAAAGATTCGCCTGTTGACCCGGATCGAATCTACGCCTCGCAAACCAGCGGTTGGTTTGGGCAGATCATTCAGCGCTCGGACGACGCCGGCAAAACCTGGAAGACACCCGGCAGCAGTCCGGAAGAACTGAAAAGTCCGGACGGCATGACCAAAGGGGAAAGCAACAAGTTCGTCTACGACACTTCGCCTGAAACAGGGAAACCGCTGACGACGCACCAATGGTACGATGGCACACAGCATCCTTGGGAATTCAAGCGCGTCTGGCATTTGGAACCGTCGCTCCACGATTCCGATCACGTTTATGCAGGCGTGGAAGATGCCGCGTTGTTCGAATCAAAGGACGGCGGGAAATCGTGGCATGAACTCGCGGGGCTGCGCGGCAGCGATACCGGTCCGAAATGGCAGCCGGGGGCAGGCGGAATGTGTTTGCACACGATTCTCCTCGATCCCGGTAATCCGAATCGAATTTCCATCGCGATATCCGCTGCCGGCACGTTTCGTACAGATGACGGCGGCAAAACCTGGAAACCAATTAATTACGGCCTGCATTCACAATTTCTTCCGGATCCTACAGCGGAAGTTGGCCATTGCGTGCACCGGATCGCGTTCCATCCGTCGCGCCCGAACACGTTGTTCATGCAAAAACATTGGGACGTGATGCGCAGCGACAACGCGGGTGATTCGTGGCAGGAGGTCAGCGGAAATTTGCCAACCGATTTCGGATTTCCGATCGACGTGCACGCGCACGAGCCGGAAACGATTTACGTCGTGCCGATCAAGAGCGACTCCGAACATTATCCACCGGATGGAAACGTGCTGCGCGACGCGATGTCAGTCGATTCGCTCGAGCCGTGCGGCATTTACTTCGGAACAACAGGCGGCCAGGTTTATGCATCGGCCGATGCAGGCGACAATTGGAAGCCGATTGTGCGCGATCTCCCAGCCGTTTTGTCCGTTGAAGTCCAAACGCTGCGTTGAAGAGTACGCATATGAGGAACTCGCGAATTGCGACGTTCTTTCTCATCGCGTACGGGATCAGCTGGACAGCTTGGATCATACTTTTCGCACAACGCTTCTCTCCTCTCATGGGGCCTGGACGCTGGTTGTATTTGACGGCTGTGCTCGCACCACACGGGGCGGCGCTCATAAGCACAACGGTGGAAGGTGGACGCGCTGGAGTGCGAGCATTTTACAGCCGGGTCATGCGGCCATTACCATTTCGATCGGCAATTGTCACGATCTGCGTGCCACCCATTATGTATCTGATGCGTGATGCAATTTTCGTCGTTCTCCGTTTGTCCCATGGCGCATTCTTTCACAGCCCACCACGAACTGTGACGGCGCTCGTATTCGGGCAGCTAGCAGTGGTTTTAGGTGAGGAACCGGGATGGCGTGGTTTCGCGCTTCCGCGACTGATCGCACGCTTTGGGCCAATCATAGGAACGCTCATCCTGGGCATCGCGTGGGCGCTTTGGCATCTTCCCCTCTTCGTGATCGTGGGAACGCCACAGCATGGGACTAGCTTTCTAGCTTTTGCTCTCCTGCTGATGGCGTGGTCAATGGTGATCACACTAATCATGATGCAGGCCCGGGGCAGCGTAATTTCGGCGATGCTCTTCCACGCATCCGTCAACTTGTGTGCATTCACGATGTGGGAGCCCGATACGCAGCTATTCGCGCTGGGTCCGTGGATCGTAACAGCTGGTATCGCCGCCTGGCTGATAGAGTCGAAGTTGAGCCGCGGGTCTTTGACCGGTGGCACGCCTTGAGCCATTTATGAGACATGGTTAATGTGATCCGCATTGTTCTCCCGCCCCATCTGCGCACGCTCGCGCATGTCGACGGCGAAACGGAACTCGAGATTAAGACTCCTGTGACTCAGCGTTCGGTGCTCGACGCACTCGAAGCGAAATATCCGATGCTGCGCGGAACGATACGTGATCACGTCACGCTACTGCGGCGGCCAATGGTTCGATTTTTTGCTTGTGGCGAGGATTTGTCGCACGATTCACCAGACACTCCATTGCCGGACGCGATTGCCAGCGGCTCCGAACCGTTTCTCATCATTGGAGCCATAGCTGGCGGTTAAGGCTAGGGACGGCGCGCTGCGCCGCGCCCCTACCAACCGCAGAAATATCGGCTGAACAATTCTCAAATCGAAAAAGGCGACAATTCGCCGCACTTCGAATCGTTCAACGCGATTGCGCGGCACTAAACCGCGTCTGGATCATCATCAGCTGATTGCACAGCGACGACGGACTCGATATGCTCGCGCTCATGTCCGTAACGACGCGACAAAGTCGGCGAGGGAAAAGCGCCCCGGATTCGGGAAGCACGATTAAGGGCGAATTTGCGCTTGCAATCGCTTTGGGAACAGCGGCGATTTTCTTTTCAACTGGACGTCAATTGACTGAAATCAGTGCGAACCCAGCCGCGCTAATCGGTGTCTTCCTTTGGCTCTTTGCTGTTATTCTTTGGGCGGCCGTTTGTGTGGCGCGCCACGCTGACTGTCTCGCCATCAAATTGGGTGAACCCTACGGGACTTTAATCCTGACGCTGTCTGCAATCAGTATCGAGGTGGTCATGATATCCACCGCGATGCTGCATGGCGCAAATAATCCGGAACTCGGGCGTGATTCGATTTTCGCTGTAGTCATGATCGCTCTCACTGGGTTTGTTGGCCTGTCCCTGCTGCTGGGGGGGCTGCGTCATCGTGAGCAGTATTACAATCTCCAAGGTGTGAACTCCTATATCAATGTCATCATGACACTGGCAGTGCTCGGCTTGGTCTTGCCGAACTTCACGACTACGACGAAGGGGCCGACATTTTCCACGGGGCAGGAAGTTTTTCTGATCGTGATGTCGCTATTGCTTTACGCGATTTTTTTGCTCATTCAGACGATGCGGCACCGCGGCTATTTTCTGGAGTCAAAGGAGGCAGTGGTGGTGCAGAGTTCAGCCCATGGCTCGCTGCACGTGCGTTCGACAGCTTTTCATACGGTCATGCTGCTGCTTTATCTGATCAGCGTGATTTTGCTGGCGGAAAAGTTCGCTATCCCGTTGGACAACAGCATCGAGCATTTTGGCATGCCTCAGGAGTTTGGTGGCGCAATGATCGCTGCCCTGGTGCTTACACCAGAGGGAATAGGCGCCATCGAAGCGACTTGGCGCAATCAGTTCCAGCGTTCGATAAATATCCTGCTCGGTTCCGTCCTTGCGACGATTGGACTCACAATTCCTGCAGTGCTGACGATTAGCATTATCACCAACCGACCGGTCACACTCGGCGTGCAGGGCGGCAACCTTCCGCTGCTGCTGTTAACGCTGGCTGTGTGCGTGGTTACGTTTACCAGCAGAAAGACAAATGTTTTGCAGGGTTGCGTTCATTTGTTGCTATTCGCCGTGTTCGTACTGCTGATTTTTGCGCCGTGAATATTCACGCGCATCCTACGCTTCTCTATGCATCACGACGGCGTGCGGCTTTTCTTCGGTGACTTTGAATCCGAACCGCTCGTAGAGGCGCAGCACGGGTTTACCGGCAACGAAGCTCAGAGAGATGGTTGACTGCTCCGGATTGGCGCGGACCAACTGCGTAAGCATGGCCGTACCGATGCCATGCCTGCGATGCTCCGGTTTTACGGCAAAAGCGAGCTCTGGTGCCGAGTGAGTCTTGTCGATCGGTCGCCGCAGCCAAACTGCGCCTAGCAGCGAGCCATCTTTTTTGTCATGCGCGACAAACCCCGTGTCTCCGGTACGGCCCCAGCCTTCAACGTAACGTGAGAACTCTGGCCGGTGCACGATGTCGCGTGAAGGCCGCTCCTTTTTGCCGAGCGAAGACAGGCCCTGATACAACATTTCCCAGAGAATGGGTTCGTCTTTAGCCGCTAAGGGACGAATTACGTAATCCATAGCAATGGGTATCGCATCGCTATGGTCGCCGATTACTGGCGAATTACCAGTGCCACCTCGAGGGGTAACAATCGCGTGGTAATCTCGCCGCAATCGGCGACGATCACTTCATGGCCACGGATCGTGATTACATTCTGGGGACGCACGAGGAAGAAATTTCCAGACTCGGCCTCCAACACGATGTGTGGCGTCCGGTTGTGCTGGATTGCTGGAAACGGGCTGGCATCACCGCTGGCAAACGCGTTCTCGATGTCGGAGCAGGTCCCGGGTACGCCACCGTCGATCTTGCGAACATCGTTGGGCCAACCGGTGGAGTCGTTGCGGTTGAACGATCGCGCAATTTCGTAAATGCGCTCCGCGAAATGATTCGCGGGAATTCGCTTACCAATGTTCGGATTCACGAGATCGATTTGATGACTGACGATTTGCCCGCAGGTGATTACAATTTCGCCTGGTGCCGTTGGGTGGTCTCGTTCATTAACGATCCTCCCGTGCTCATTCAAAAACTTGGCCGCGTCATGCCAAAGGGAAGTTTGTCCATCTTCCACGAGTACGGTCATTACGAGACCTGGCGCTTCTTTCCGCGACTGCCGATGCAAGAGCGTTTCCGCGAACACGTGATCGCGACCTGGCGCGAGTCCGGCGGCGAGCCCGACGGCGCGGCCCCGTTGCCAGAGCTGCTTTCACGCAACGGTTTTATGATGCGCTCAGCCCGGCCACATGTCTTTTGCCTGCGGCCAGACGATTACATGTGGCAATGGCCTGCCACCTTCATCGAAACCTATCTTCCCCGTCTCATCCAGATGGGACGAATCGATCGTGAATTCGCCGACAAAGTTCGCGCCGATCTCGCGAGCGCGGAAAGGAATCGCAATTCGTTCATGCTGACGCCGCTGGTGCTCGAAATTATTGCTGAGAAGCTGTAGCCGGGCCCACCTGCCTAGTGCCGGCGAGCCCGAGACGTTCCGCGTCTGATTTTAGCGCGGTGATGACTTCAGTGATGACGGTGTCAAGCGGCATGCCGAGCTTCTCCGCGGCCCGGACGATGTCGTCGCGGTTCACGGCGCGAGCGAAGGCCTTGTCTTTCATCTTCTTTTTCACCGCCCGAACATCGACCTCGTGAATACTTTTTGTGGGACGAACGAGCGCAACAGCGACGATGAAGCTGCTTAGTTCATCGACCGCGTAGAGCGTTTTCTCCAGTGCTGTCTCGCACGAGACGTTTGCGTAATCCGCATGCGACAGGATCGCGCGGCAAATTTCTTCGCTCCAACCGTTCTCGCGCAACCATGCTACGCCCACGAACGGATGACCTTCAGTTGGGCTGTGCTCCGGATTCGGGTGACGCTCATAATCCATGTCGTGCAACAAACCGACTGCCTCCCAAAGATCGGCGTCTTCACCGCGCAATTGCGCGAAATACTTCATCGAATCTGCCACCGCGTAACAATGTTTTCGGAGGCTCTCGGATTGGACCCAATCGTGCAGAATATTTAGTGCACGCGCGCCGAGCGTTTCGTTCATCCCCCAAACTTTAATGAATAGAGACGTTGTCGCCTGGTTTTATTTTTGTCGCCAGACGGACGACGTCCCAATTTGCCAGACGAATGCAACCGTGGCTCGCAGCGCGGCCAATCGAACTGGGGTCGTTGGTGCCGTGGATGCCGATGCCTTTTTTGTTGAGCGCGATCCACATCACGCCCACCGGATTACGAGGCCCCGGCGGAAGCAAATGAAAATTGCCGCTTCGCCTCCCGTGTTGGAGCATTTCCTTGTCGTAACGGAACGTGGGCATCTTCGTGATGCGGCTCACTTTCCATTCGCCAACGGGCGAAGCCGTATGCGCGGAGCCGATCGTCACTGGGTATGCAGCGATCAGCTTCTCGCCTTGAAATACCCCGAGCATGTTTGTCTTGCTGTCGATCTTGATGACGATCGGCGCTGACGCGGCTTCGTCTTTCTTCATCTGTCTGTTCTCGTCTGCGTTTTCACTTTGTGCTTCGGGCTGATATTCAACATCGTTCACAGGCTGTGCGTTGCGTTCGCTTCGTTCGCTGCCGGGCTTAATCCCCTTCACTGAAGCGAGGTCAAATGCTCCGACATTTGGAACCATGAGCTGATCGCCGGGTTTGATCGTTTTCATTTTGCTGGGATTAAGTCGCTCCAGCAAATGAACGTCGCTGTGGAACTTCTCGGCGATGGCGTCGGCTGCATCGCGGTAAGGAAGAAATTTTAATTTGGCCTGCGCGGCAACGCTGCTGGGCAATGGACCCACGCTCGCCAGATCAGCATCCGTAACAGTATAGGGAACCAACACCGGGCCTATGCTGTCGAGATCAAGGCCGGTAACGTCGGGCGTGACATTCGATTTGATCTTCCCCTGTTGTGGAGGGACTTGCGGTTGTTCGCCGCGCGATTGCCGATAGAGCGCAAGCGCTTTCCAGGTGAACTCGTTATAGGTTCCATCGAGCTTACCGGGACTGAAGTTGGCCCGATCAAGAAAGATCTGGAGACGAGCGGCTGCTTCAATGTTCGCCTTATTCGGAGTTTGCGTGCGTGGCTTTTTTCGCGCTGTCGCTGGGAGAATGCCACTCAATATCAAGATAGCGATTATCGCAAAACGAAACAGAACCCTCACACGATGTGATCGCCGACCAAGAATTGCGCAGTTGTTCGGGAAATGACGAGAGCCTTGGGCCCCCTCGCGGTTGTTTGATTCCAGCGCGAACATTTCCCGAAAACAAACGCGCCTTCACTGTCCCGCCGTTTGAGGCAGAACAGTAAGGCGCGATGGAGACAAACGAGACTAGATCTTAATCCTCATCGAGGATCACACGATCAACCATCATGTCAGGCGCTGTGCCGACGTAATGGACGCGGACGGGAACTCCCACTTTGACCCTTGTTTTCACCGTAGTCTCATCCAACACTCTGCCGCTCCGGGTCACATATGTGACGTTCTTGCCGAAGCGATAGCGCACCGGACCGCTAGTTTCCTTGAGAACGATCGCACTCCCGGGCGTGTACTCCGTGATCGTCCCGTTGCCTTCGGTTGTGGTCGTCGTTGTGGTGGTTTCCTGCGAAACTTGTCCCCACGCAAACGTCGCCACACATGCCAAGGCAATGCTCAGAAGCACTTTCTTCATGATTTTCCCTTTCTTGTTTTAGTTCCTATGGCAATAAAGCTCCCTCTTCCGGTTAATTTTGGGCCGGGCGGAAGAGCTTACCGCCATATTGGATTCGGATTCGGCCGGCACGCTGGACGTCTGGAAATTTGCCCCATTGTAGGGCAGGCGCTCCGCCTGCCAACCTCGGCAGCCGAGGCAGTTGCCCTACAAAGTATCATCTGCGACATGCGTGTCATCCGTGGTTATTCTAATGTTTGTGAAATTCTGGATCGGCACCTCGGGTTTTCAATATGCGGAGTGGAAAGGAAATTTTTATCCCGAAGATTTGCAGGCTGCGCAGATGCTGCCGTTTTACGCCGAACGATTTTCCACGACGGAAATCAATTACACTTTTCACCGGATCCCGGCGCCAAAAACGATCGAGAATTGGAAAGCACTAACGCCCGAAAATTTTCGGTTCGCACTGAAAGCACCGCAGAAAATCACGCACTGGTCGAAACTCCGCGATTGCGCGGACACGCTCGAATACTTTTTGAAGGTTGCAGGCGGGCTCGGCGAGCGACTCGGCCCGGTTTTGTTTCAATTGCCGCCGACTTTCAAAAAAGATGCGGCTGTGTTGAATTCATTTCTTCGCGAACTGCCGGACATGCGCGCCGCGTTCGAGTTTCGCCACGAATCATGGTTCGACGACGAAATTTTCGATCTGCTCAGGTCGCGCAACATCGCCTTGTGCATCGCCGACACCGACGCGGTGAGGACGCCGAAGAAAATCACCGCCGATTACGGTTATCTCCGATTACGCCGCGAAGACTACA
This sequence comes from Verrucomicrobiota bacterium, assembly GCA_003218885.1. Taxonomy (GTDB): domain Bacteria; phylum Verrucomicrobiota; class Verrucomicrobiia; order Chthoniobacterales; family UBA10450; genus Udaeobacter. The sequence continues at coordinate 25,304 of QHOV01000141.1, forward strand.
CCAACAACGATATTGACCGCTGGGCCGATTTCGTCCGCGAACAAGAAGCAATGTGGAAAGATGCGTTCATTTATTTCAAACACGAGGAGAGCGGGATCGGTCCCAAGCTCGCCAAGCAAATGGCGGAATTGCTTGGGTAATGCTCGAAGGCTAGCGCCCGATCAGGATAAAAATTCCTGCCAGCAGCGCCAACACGCCAGTGATGATGCCGATCCCGAGTCCGGTGAGAGTGAGGATTCCCACCGCAATAAGATAAATCGCCAGCAGAAGCATTCCGATGTTTTTCGTAATCATGCCGCGAGTATCGGCAATTCCGCATCGGTTTGACAATCCTGAACATCCTCGGTCAGGCGAGATTCCCGGCGGCGGCGCTTTGGATGGCGAAGATCGGTCCTCTCAATGTGATGAGGACTTGCTATCTGCCGGCCACGCGAACTACGACGGCGGAAATGTCTTTCGCATCGACGAATGCGTCGAAATATTCGGCGCCCGTCAGATTCGAAAGGTGGACGATATTGTCGGTAACTTGCGCGACTTTGCCTCCGAGTTTTTCTCCAGATCGCAGGTGTAGCTCCACACCCTTGCCGACGGCGCCCTGAAGGATGCCGAGGACGGTCGCATTGGGTTGCAGGCTGACTTTGTCTTGAGCGAGCAAACTGGAACAGGTCATCGCCGCAATGATGAATCCAAGAAGAGAATAACGTTTCATGATCAGTGTTCTGCATGATCGCCGCGCGATTTGCGAGCAGATAATCCTGATTTTGAATTGGCAGGCGGAGCGCCTGCCCTACAATTGTGTGTGAGCTCGATTGCGGAAAACCTCGAACGCGTGCGCAAACGGATCGCGCACGCTGCAGCGAAAGCTGGCCGCACTATCGATGAAATCGAGTTAGTCGCGATCACGAAGACGCATCCGGCCGAGAAAGTGCGCGAGGCGATTGAGGCTGGGCAGACGTTGTTTGGCGAAAGTCGCGTACAGGAAGCACGCGCGAAAATTCCGGAACTGCCGTCGAACGCGCGTTGGCATTTCGTCGGGCATCTTCAGAAAAACAAAATCCGCCACGCGCTTCCGCTGTTCGAACTTTTTCACAGTATTGATTCGCTTGCATTGGCACAAGAGATGAACCGGATCGCAGCGGATGAAGGAATGCATCCGCGAGTTTTGCTCGAGGTCAATGTGGCGGGTGAGGGGAGTAAATTCGGGTTCTCGCCCGATAAGTTGCGCAAACAAATGGAAGAGTTGCTCGCGCTGCAACGATTGTCGATTTTGGGGCTTATGACTATCCCGCCGCTGGCCGATGAGGCAGAAGCGTCACGAAAATACTTTGTCCAGCTACGCGAGCTGCGTGAGCGCCTTCAAACGGAATTTCATGTCGATCTCCCCCAGCTTTCGATGGGTATGACGCAGGACTTTCCGATTGCGGTTGAGGAAGGTGCGACGCTGGTGCGCGTCGGCACGGCGATCTTTGGCGAGCGGACGCGCCCAAAACGTGAATGAGACATCGTGCGTTTGGAGCCTACCAATATTCAACAAATCGGAGACGAGCTTGCGATCGCTTGGAACGATGGCACCGAATCGTTTTTCAAACTTGAAATGTTGCGTCGCGCCTGTCCTTGCGCGGCGTGCGGTGGCGAACCGGATGTGCTGGGCAACGTTTCGGGGCCAGACGTCACTTACACCGACCAAAGCTTTCAGCTTGTCGGCTTCGATTTGGTTGGCGGCTATGCCTTGCAGCCGCGTTGGGAGGATGGACATCGCTCGGGCATTTATAGCTTTACTTACCTCCGGCGCTTGGCGCAGGCTGCTGACTGAAAGACGGGCGATAAGCTTGGAATTGATCCATGAGTTTGCTGACGAAAATCACGATCGTTTTGCTCTGCTTTTCGTTGTGTGGAGCGGGCACTTTCATTGCTTCGAGCGCGCGCCAAGAAGATCAGCCGCAAAAAGCGAACGTCATTCCGGTGAAAAATCGTGGATTCATCGGGCGCGTATGGATTGTGACCTGAATCGAGATCGAAGGTAGGGCGTTCACCCGAACCGCCCGCCGGGCGATTGAGGTCAATCGCCCCTACCAGGAATTGTCACGCGCAGAAAGGATGTCCTTGCCTCGAGTGGTTTCAGTTGGCGATCCTGCAACTGAGCTGGGATCAGAAAAAATTCTCCTGCGCCGAGATCACCATCGCCGCAGCGAAGCTTTCCACTCAGACAGCAAACGATTGCAAATTGCCCAAGCGGCGCGATCTCGCGCGGCTGAGCAAGATTCCACTTTTGGATTTCAAACAGTTGGTGCCTGAGGAGTAATTCGCCTTTCGGTTCGATCAATTTCGGTGCCACATCGTCGAAGTCGATGCATTGAAGTGCTTGCGCGACATGCAACTCTCTCGGCTTGGCGGTCGCGGGAACGACACGATTCCAATCAAACACGCGATACGTGGTGTCGCTATTCTGCTGGATTTCGATCAGCAAATTGCCGGCCCCCACAGCGTGTAACCGTCCTGCCGGAAGGAACACGGAATCTCCCGGCTTGACGACAAGTTTATGAACGTGATGAGCCGCTGTTCCCTCCCGTAACGCCTTTTCGAACTGATCGCGTGTGATCGGCTCACGAAATCCCAGAAAAAGCTCGGCACCCGAATCGGCAGCGGCCACGTACCAGAATTCAGTTTTTGGCTCGCCTCCTAAAATGCTGGCGACTTTTTCCGGCGGATGCACTTGCAACGAAAGCTTTTCGCGCGCATCCAGAAGTTTGATCAGCAGCGGGAAACGAGGGGCTTCTGCCACGTTGCCGAAAATTGATTGTCGATCTTGAGTCCAAAGGTCATGCAGCGTTTTGCCCTTCAGCGGTCCGTTGGCGACAATGCTTTGAGCTTCCGGACGGTCAACGATTTCCCATGATTCGCCGATTTTAACGTTCGGCGGCAATTTCTTGCCGAATTCAGTTTCGATCCGGCGCGCGCCCCAGATTCGCTCCATGAAAATCGGTCGAAAGGTGAGGGGAGTTGTGAGATCGAGGTCAGACATGCGCAGCAAACGTTCAACGCTGAGCGTCCAACGCTCAATTGAAAAGGAGATATCTCGCATTTGTTGTCTCCCATTGGACGTTCGACATTCAATGTTGGATGTTCGGCGTTTGCTTCCGTTAACCCCTGATCTCCGGCCCATGACCCGCGAATGAAATCATTCCTCAAATATTGGCTGCCATTACTGATTTGGCTCGGTGTGATTTTTCTCGGCTCGACCAGTCTCATGTCCGCCGAGCACACATCACGATTGATTGTTCCGATGTTGCTCTGGTTGAAGCCAGGCCTGTCGCCGAAAACAATCTGGATCATCCTCGTCATTATGCGCAAATGTGCGCATGTGAGCGAATACGCGATTCTGGCCCTTCTCTTGTGGCGTGCACTTCGCAGCGGTCCAACTCTGCGCACGAAATTGCCGACGTTGTTTAGCGCAGTCCTGCTAGCTTGCGCAGTTTTTGCCGCGAGCGACGAATTTCATCAATCATTCGTTAAGTCGCGTACTCCCTCAGTTGGCGACGTCCTGTTGGATGTTGTGGGAGCACTTTTCGGACTGTTGATCTGCGCGAGTTTCGCACGCCGCTATCCTAAAAAGGCCAGAAGCACCATCCAGGGCCAGTTTGTTGATACGCGGTTATGACTTCGGAGATCGCGACCGCCCGTTGTTGCGACAGTTTAAAACTGAATGAATTGATCACCTGTGAATGCTGTATCGCAGTTGAAAGGCGAAGTGTATAAGCGTTCTGAGGTTGAACCGCGCAACTCGTGGGCGCTCGCGAAAACTCGCTCAGCCCTGGCTGCTGTTGTGGTGTGTTTCGCCGCCTGTTTAGGCGCGGTGGGAGCCGGCACGGCTGCAGGGCAGAGTTCAGGTGTGCCTGCCATCACAGCAAAGCCGCAGCACGTGACCGTCATCGATGGGCGCGACACCACGGAGATCCATTGGGACACAGGGAACGGATCGATGGGTTTTGTCTTCGTAACAGGGCCTGAACGAAAACCGGTTCTCTTTGCTACGGGCGCAAAAGGAACCCAAAAGGTTCCGTGGATTCGGTCCGGTAAATATGTATTCGAGCTCTATAGCGACCAGGACAGGCGGACGTTGCTCGCCAGCGTAGTTGTTTTTGCAAGCGCGGAAACCGAAGCCGCTTCACAAGGCATGTTATGGCGAAGCAGAGCCCGCTGGCTGCTAGTCCTGGTGCTTTTTGTAATCGTATATTTCGCAGTTTATCTCAGCTCGACAGGGACCCTGCGCACGACGTTTCCAACCGAGCCAACAACGTCGCCTCGCCCGCTACATGTCAGACGAAACCTTCTGCTGGGAATAGCCGCGTTCATTTGTCTCGACGGCATCATCTTTCATAGCGGCTTGTACGTCTCGATCCTAGCCCCAGATTCCTATGCGGGGCGATTAGCGGTAATTACACGGGCCGAAAAGCAGCGGGTCCCTTCGGGTCTCAAAGAAGTGCTGGTTCTGGGAGATTCGAGAATGGCGGAGGGGTTTTCTACCACGGTGGCTGATGAGCTTGGTTCGGCCGCCGGGTTCAAGTTTGTAAATCTCACCGAACCAGCCTCAACTGTTAACAGTTGGTACTACATGCTTCGAGAAGTCGATCCGGCAGCGCGACGCTACTCGGCAATCGTGGTTCCTTACGGCATTGGCTATGAGCCAAGTACCGCCGATCCTCTAAGAATTTCAATGGCGGCTCCGCTCCTCCGTTATGGAGACTGTTTCAATTTTGCCTCGGCTTTTCAGCGATGGTCTGGTCGGTTCAGAGCATTTACCGCGTGCATCCTGCGAGGTTCAGCATACCAAAGCGATGTTACTGATCTGCTTGAACATCCAATTGTGCGTATAAGAAGCGTTCAACGAGAGGCTGAGAGACTGCACTCCCGCGCCGTCTATAAAGGCCGGGACTACGATCTTGTGGGCACCTCTTATGATCCCACGACAGGACAGGTAACTTTCGCACCGAAGTTAACTGAAGCTCAGAGAGCGGCTGTTCGGAAGAGCTTGATACAGCCGTCTCAATCGGACATGGAATACTCCCTTAAACTACAACGCGATTGGATTCCACGAATCCTGAATCGTTATTCGAAGAGTTCCACCGCAATTGTGCTTACGCCTGTTCCTCGCGGTCCGTTTGTCGATCTTCCTGTATTTTCCATGGCGTACCATTCTGTTCTTCCGAGCGTCATAACCCAGAGAACGACTTTTTCGGTGCCGGAACAAACGTTCGAGTTTCTTGAGAAACCCGAATATTACTTTGACGCATTTCACCTCAACGCGAAAGGCCGGCAAAGATTCACAGAAACACTGGTGTCGGAATTAGTTGGGCGCCTTCGATCAGCTGATTCCAAACCACACTTCAACTCCGGGTTTCAACTAGCTGCGGACCGACCGCTCGAAAGCAATGAGGCAAACTAGCTTTTGAGCTAACTATTCGATGTTATTTAATAGCTTCCAGTACTGGCTCTTTTTTTTGATCGTGGCTTTGCTGTTCTACAGCATCCCATTTCGCGCCGGGAAAGTGCTACTCCTTTGTGCAAGCTATGTGTTTTACATGTGGTGGGACCCACGATTCATCGTGCTTATCTTGACCTCCACGGTAGTTGACTATTTCCTGGGTATTTGGCTGGAAGTCACAAGCGGACGGCGTAAGAAACTTTTGCTGGCCGTTAGCCTCGTCGTTAACCTTGGTATTCTAGGTTTCTTTAAGTATTACGACTTCTTTGCCGGTTCTATAGCTGCTTTGCTGCACATCTCGCCTTCGTCGGTTGTGTTACAAGTTGTTCTCCCTGTTGGGGTCAGCTTCTACACGTTCGCCAGCCTTTCTTACACGTTTGATGTCTATTGGGGAAAAATGAAGGCCGTCAGAAATCTGATCGACTACGCGCTGTTCATTGCATTTTTCCCTCATCTTATTGCAGGTCCGATCATTCGCGCACGTCAATTTATTTCCCAAATCCCACGCTGGCGGCGGCCGGCAGCAATCGTTGTCCAGAGCGGTATCATCCTTGTTCTGTCCGGGCTTTTGAAGAAGATGGTGTTTGCCGATCGCTTTGCCGTCGTCTCCGACGCGTACTTTAAAGATCCACTGGCACATCCGGGCTGGCTGGCAGCGTGGTCAGGCTGTCTTGCTTTCTTCATGCAGGTGTTCTTCGATTTCTCCGGTTATACCGACATCGCCCGCGGTTGCGCTAAGCTACTGGGCTTTGAGTTTCCACTTAATTTTGCGCGGCCGTTCTTGTCCAGGAATCCGCCAGACCTGTGGCAAAGATGGCATATAACTCTTTCCACATGGGTGCGGGATTATTTGTTTATGCCATTTAGCCTGGGGAGGAAGGGTCGATTCGTGTTATACCGGAACATGCTGGTCGTAATGATCCTCGTGGGCCTGTGGCACGGAGCGAACTGGACATTTGTAGTCTGGGGTGCATATCACGGTCTTCTGTTAATCGGCTACCGTCTTTTCGATCGAGCAACAGTGGGCACAGCGATCGACAGAGTGATGAAAAAGCGCTATTTCGTGCCATTCAGCGTTGGATTAATGTTTGCGGCCTTTGTGCTAAGCGCGGCTTTCTTCCGTCCGAAGACTCTCCAAACCAGCGGGTATGTGTTAAGCGCGCTTTTCGGTTTCCAGCACCTAACCGGCGAATTCCTAATGACGACAGGGACGATTGTGCTCCTTTTTACTTCGCTATTTCTGGCAGCCGCGCAGGAACGCAACCAGTTTATTGATCGCCTGGCTCTCCAACCACCGCGTGTTCAAATCCCGGCATACGTTCTCGCGTTTCTGGTGCTCGAACTTTTCCCGGCAACCGGTCCCGTGCCCTTTGTTTATTTCCAGTTTTAAGGAGCGGTCCTCGGATTCGAAATGCGGAAATCAAAGTGGGCCTGACTGGGCTCGAACCAGTGACCCTGCGCTTATCAAGCGCATGCTCTAACCAACTGAGCTACAGGCCCGGGTCGGCGGCAGAGCCGCCGGTTTTTAGATTTACGATTGTCGATTTTCGAGTTGGAAGGAGTCGCGCGCAAGCGTCGATTTTCAAAAATCTGAAATCGGCAATCTGAAATCGGAAATTTCAAGTGGAGGCAAGGGGATTCGAACCCCTGACTTCCAGCTTGCAAAGCTGGCGCTCTACCAACTGAGCTATGCCCCCAGGCAATCGGAGATTGTAGATTGCAAAATTGCAGATTGCAAAGATCGGCGGTCGTAGACCGCCGCTAACAGTCTTCTTTTCCAGAACTGATTTGGCAGAACCCGAAATGCCGGATCACGATCTCGCGAGTCGCGATCCGGCATCCACGTTCTGTCAATCCGTCCTTTCGTTATTGCCCGCTAAAAGGTACCGCCAAATATGCCGTTAACACGCCCGTAATTGGGTCGACAGCTCTACCTGTAATCTCTCCCTTATTATTTATGTCTTTAGCAAGTGCGAGAACGGCAGAATAGCCGCCTTTGAGATCGTTGAGGTCTGTGGGTGTATTGCCGTGGTCCCAAATGACGGCACGACAATCAACAAAGTCTGCGTCGCATGAAACACCGACCACCTGGCGGGTTTCGTTAATACCGTAGGCCTCACTGTCTACGTGTTTTGGTGTACGGTTTGGCAAAGGTTTTAGTTGTCGGATACCATCTTCCCTGGTCCACATAAAAGCGTGTACGATGTCGCCTTCAACAAACGCGGGGTCGCCATCAAACCCGACAACATCACCGCGTTGATTGATTGCTGTCGGCGTATTCCACCACGGGGCTGGCGCATTTGGATAAATATCGGTCGCGGTGCCATTTTCCCAAAGCACAGCATGCTTGGCCGTATGTCTTCCAACGGCCTGATCGCAGATACCGGAAATGCCCACGATTTGACCATTATCATTGATCGCCGTCGCAGCTCCTGAGCTGTCGCCGGGGATTAGTGGCAGGTCTTGGATCTGATCCGGAGGTCCCAGAGTCCACACGGCTGGACGAAACTGGAGTACTTGTGGCGAGACGCACGCCCCATCATGAACACCATTCTCCGCCCACCCGACCACCTGACCCAAGTTGTTGGCTCCGGTTGCAAAGCCGTTATTGCCGCCCGGAAATGGGGGAAGTCCCCTCATCTGGTTGTTTTGCCAAACGAACCCGAGATTGATATAGCCGACGTTGTTAGGCGTACTGTAGAAAGCCGCGCTACTCCACGCCTCTCCGAGAGGCTCAGGATCGGCGGTCTGAGAAATACCCACGATGATTCCCGCGGTGTTTTTCACGTTCCACGTGACACTGCTGTTTGGTCCACCGAGTGTGAAGAGGTCGGTCAGCGAACTGTTTCGCCATAGCGCAGCGTGCCGGTTCCTATTCGGCAGTCTGGAATAGCCTGCCACCCAACTCTGGTCATTAATACTATTTCCCCCGTTACTCGTTCCGCCAAGCCCGGGGAGGTTTGACACCTGGTATTGTGTTCTCGCCTTCGTCTGCGCTGGTCTCTGTGCGAGCGCCGGCGCTAGAACCGCTCCGCAGCAGACGCCAGCCAGCACGATGAAGAGAACTTTGGTTTTGAATTGTGTTGTCATGTTTGTCTCCTTTGTTGAATTTTCATGACGACACTTTAGGAACTGCTCAGGTGTCACTGCCATAGCCACTTCGCAGGTTTCGTACAAGCCACTTCGCTTGTAAGTCAGTAGCGAATCCCGCGACGAGAATTAGCGGCTCTTCGCAGGATCAGATGGCAGAGGAATTGACCGGCGGCGCGGTTAAGCGCGCCTCCCAAGGGTGGCAGTTTGCCCAAATTGCTTACTTCAATTTCGAATTGAGTGTCGCGGCGAACTTACTAAGACCTTCGCGAATTTGCGCACGCGACCATGCGGCGAACCCGAAAGTGAGTGCGAGCTCCGCCTCGGCTTTCATGTAGCAGGACGACAATGGCGACGGCCTGATGCCGATCTCTGTGCAAACGCGTGTAATCAACGGCATCTGTTCTTTCTGCCGCACCCACGCGACGAAGTGCAGTCCAGCTTCCGGAACTTCCAGAATGAAGTACTTGCCTAACAAATTGTTGAATTGTTCGATAAAGAATTCTCTTCGGTCCGAATATACTTTTCGCATCCGTTTTATGTGACTTAGGAAAAATCCCTCGGTCAAAAATCGAGCCAGCGTCGCCTGATCAATCGCGGGTGAATGTTGATCCATTACAGCCCGAATCTTGATCATTGGTTCGACCAATTGCTCTGGCGCCAGGATGTAACCCAGCCGCAAAGATGGGTAGAGGATCTTGCTCATTGTGCCTGAATAGATGACACGACCAACGTTATCGAGGCCCTGCAAACATGGGAGCGGCGGACCGGTATAACGAAATTCCGAGTTGTGATCGTCCTCGAAAATGTAAGCGTCGCAGACACGCGCAAAATCGATCAAGGCCGTTCTTCGCGCGAGACTCATCGTCATGCCGAGCGGAAATTGATGGGAAGGGGTCACGTAAATGATTTTGGGCGAGCGTTGTTTCAATGGCCGCGCGATTGTGATTCCTTCCCGGTCAACCGGTCTTGGAACGACGGTTGCCCCAGCGAAGCCAAAAGTTCGGCGAGCTTGGTAGAATCCTGGATCTTCGATCCACGCAACCTCACCCTGATTTACGAGGGCCATCGCGCTGATCATCATTGCCTGCTGCGTTCCGGCGGTAATGATGATTTGGTCTGGATGACAGCGCGCACCTCTATGATCACACAAATAATTTGCGAGCGCCTTGCGCAGGTCGGGGTCGCCACGGCTTGAAGCATACTGGAGCAGATGCGCGCCCTTTTTTGCGAGGACCTGTGCCCTGAGTCGTTCCCATATTTCAATCGGAAATTCGTCAAGCGCTGCGACAGCAGGGACGAATGTCACACCGGGTGGCCCGGCAATTCCAAAATCGAATTGTTTTCCAACCCGCTGATCCGGAATATTTCTTACACGATCAGACAGGCGAGCCCGGCGTTCGACGTGTGGTGCTGCTTTTGCTGTCCGCGCACTTAGGAAGGTTTCGGGCAACGGCTCGGCGACGAATGTACCCGATCCAATTTTTGATTGAAGATAGCCTTCGGCATGAAGCCTCGAGAAAGCGAGGTTTACAGTGAATCGCGATATCCCCAGATCGCTGGCCAGCGTGCGCGAGGAAGGAAGCCGGGACGAGTCGTTGTTGAAGGTTCCTGAAATTAATTCATCGCGAATCTGCCGATAAAGCTGTTGATGAAGCGGCTCGGTCGCAGCGTGATTCAGCCGAACCATTTCAAAAGCCATGATTGAATGGCGGCGCCGCTTCTTCTGACTTGAGTTTCTATTTGTAACTCGTTTCACGATTCGGATTGTAATCACCGAGACTGCCGGTCGCCGCAAGCCGCCGACGAAGTGGTCTGGCCATTTCACTTTAAGTGGTCTGTTGACACTTTGCCACTCGGTCAGAAGCTTTCCTTGCAATGCAAACTCAGACTCCATGTAGCGATTACGTCGAGACGAAAGGTCTCATTTATTTTGCGCGAATGCTGGACAAGATTCGGATGAAGGCAACGGGCAAATTGCCGCCCGGATATTTTACTGGCGTAGAAGATCCGACGCATTTCGATGCCCGCTGCACGAGATTTCTCGCAGTAAATTACGATGAGCTTGTTGAGCAAACGCTGCGAGGCGGATCGGATGAGGAAATCCTCGAATGGTGTTTCGCGCGTGGCCGCCGGCCCAGCGAAGAGGAAATTTCTGTCTGGAATGCCTTTCTTAGGAAGCGTGGCTGGCGAGACGAGGCGAGCGCGGAACTAACCGAGTCGAAGAAGGAAGCGGGTTTTGGCGATCGTGACGACATTCAAACGTGGGTGGACCTGCACGACGCCGAGGAAGGAAGAACACCCCGAGCGCTTTTCTCTCGCTAAGTTTCAGGCGTTCGGCGGAGCCGAGCCGCAGTTCTCTTTTTTATTAAACTGGCAACTGGCGTCTCTCAAAGACCAGCATCCAGCGGATAATAATGGAGCACATCGTCCCTCCAACCGCCCTGTCCCTTGCCGATGTGGTTAAAGCTGTTTACGAGCTCAATGCGATTAATCCATTTGGCCATTTTGTAACCCAGTTGATTTTCTGCACGCAATCGCAGCGGCGCTCCGTGAGGAACCGGTAGCAGCCGGCCATTCATTTCATACGCCAGAATGGTCTGGGACTGCACGGCGAGTTCCAAGGCGATTACTTCATAGTAATAACCGTGACCTGGTCTCTCCCATTTCTCGTCCAAAGTGTGGAAAACGAGAAACCGCGCGTTCGGCTGCGGCCGGCATAAATGTAAAATAGAAGACACCGGGACGCCTGCCCACTGCGCGAAGTAGCTCCAGCCTTGGATGCAGCAGTGTAGCGTCGTCTGTGTCTGGCGCCGCATCTGATACAGATCGTTGAGGGAAAGACTTAAATTTTTTCCTATCAGACCGCTTACTTCGAGCCGCCAATCTGTGAAGTTAGCCGCGGCTAGTCGTTCATACATTTCGTTGTGAGGCGGTTTTCCATTGATGCGCGCATACACAGAAACACGTCGATACTTTTGCCGGGAATCCCAATGATGAAAAAGAAGCCGTCGGAAAGGATCAACACCGATTTCCAGCAAGCGCTTTGCTTGCGACGGAGAGACTAACGAATACCACGTTCCCCAAAAATGGAAGACGATCACGGCAGCAATGGCCAGCAGCCCGATAATCGTGGCGAGTGCATGAGATGCGGCTTCCTTCCCGAGAACAATTTTCGCCATCTCACGCTCGAACCCATGTGCGATCATCAGGCTGATGTGAACGATGATGAAACCGGTGAAGACAATCAGGCCGATGAAGTGGAAACTGCGCGCCGCTTGTCGGCCGCCTAAGATTCCGGAAAACCAAGGGAACCGCGCACCCAGCGCCGGCGACATCATGATTCCAGTGATAATTTGAAACGGCGACAGAATGAAAATAATGAAACAGTAGGTGAGCTGCTGAATCGCATTGAACGGGTTTCCCTCGGGAGGCAGTCGAAAATGGAAGTAGGCCACGACAGCCTGCCACGCCGCGGGGAAGATGTCCCATGAGGTTGGCACAAGGCGTCGCCACTGAGGTGTCGCGAACAGCAGGATGACGTAGATCAAACCAGCCAGTAGCCAGCCGGTCACCGCCCAGAAATGCCAGTGACGACCCAGGCCGAGGTTGTTCTCTCCGGGCAACGCGGTCCATCGCGGCATCGACTGGATTTCATCCTCTGACGTCCAGAGCTTGTCCTTAGGAATTCGTTTCTTCGATAGATGCAACCATTCGCTTCCCGGCAAGGCATCGTCGCGCCAATAAAACTTTGGATGTGCGCCGATGATCTCGATTCCGCTGCGAATGAGCAACGTGATGAAGAGAAAGTTAAAGAAGTGAGTCAATCGCACCCACAATGGGAATCCGAGTTGAAGCGTGTCGTCCATAACGCGAACCGTCGGCCTGTGATTCTGTCAAAGGTTAGTGCGTCAGTCGTTATCTATCGCACGTGCTTTCGATAGCGGATGGCGTTTGTCAGGGGTAGGGTGCGTGTCTCGCCGAAAGCCTCTTCTGAGCGGACGTCTTGTCCGGGACGATTCGGCGTCGCTCCGCGAGGACGAAGAGCGGGCGCGGCCGCCACAGCGCTACTGGAATCCGAGACTTCTGTGCAATCTGCGGGCAGTAGAAAAACAAAATGCCGGATGTCGATCTCGCGATTCGTCATCCGGCATTGCAGTCGATGTGCAGCAAAGACTGAATTGTGCGTTACCGTCGTTTTCTTTGAGCTCTGGTTTCTTTCGATTCCAAAGTCTTCACGGCATGTCCAAGCACTATCAATTGATTAGCTCTTGGATTTAGCCGTCGACCTACACTTCAGAAAATTCGAAATCCGAATATCGAAATTCGAAACTCTGAAGAGTTACTCCTTAGAAAGGAGGTGATCCAGCCGCAGGTTCCCCTACGGCTACCTTGTTACGACTTCATCCCAGTTACCGCTCATAGCGTAGAAGGCTGCCTCCCTTGCGGGTTAGCGCGCCGGCTTCGGCTACAAGCGACTTCCATGATGTGACGGGCGGTGTGTACAAGGCCCGGGAACGTATTCACGGCGCCGTAG
>QHOV01000165.1 GCA_003218885.1 Verrucomicrobiota bacterium
TGAGGCCCCCGCCTCCTTCGTTCATGCCGGCGACGTACACGTCGCCCGTGGCCAGGTCGCCGGTAATCTGGGCGTCGGGGGTGAATGGGGTGCCGGTGGTACTCTGTCGAGCGTTGGTCCAAGTGAGACCGTTGTCAGTGGAGTAGCGGACGAAGAGAGCCCCGCCGCCAACATTGAAGTCGTTCCAGGATGTGTACATCCGCCCATAAAAAGGAGAGGACGGATTGTTGTCTGCCCAGCCGGATTCCCGGTCGTCGTTGTTGTTGGTGTGAATGCAATAATGGGTCCAGCTATTCGCGTTCGATGGGGTCGTGGACTTATATCCACCGAGGCCCTGACCGCCGCAGCCGCCGTCGAGCCAGATGGTAAACCAAGTAGCGGTTGGGCGGTTGTACAGAATAACAGGATCGCCTACCGTATTAGAGAACGGGCTTTGGCCGGTACCGGTGGCGAGGCGAACAAAGGTGTTGCCCCCATCAGTTGAGACCGATGCGCCGGAGATGTTGATAGGGCTGGCGTTGCGGCTTCGCGAGTCGTTGTAGGCGACGACGATCTGGAGGGGGTTATCCGGGTTACCCGCAGTGAATGTCTCTGACTGGGTAATGTTGGGATAAGTCTCGGTGCCGGTGACCAGGTCGACATCCGTTGTGCCATACGCCAGGGGCTCCAGCAGTTTTTGGATAAACTGGGAGAAGGTGCTGGTAGGAGAAGCTGAACCTCCCTCTGCCTCGCCGCAGAAAATCATGATGGCTCCGGCCCGAAGGTTCTCTTGCTTGTCGATGCCCAAATCGTGAATGCGGGAACAATCGAATCCTGCAGGGACGAGGGGATCGATGGAGTTGGTTGTAGTGTAATTCTGCTGCGCTTGTGCAGCGAACGTGCCAAAGCCCAGTAGCGCCAGAAAGGCGCCGGCCAAGGCTATAAACAGGCCGATTAACACACGCAGATTAAAGAAGGCGGATTGTGAAGCAGATTTCTTTTTCATAACTGGAATTTGGGCTGAGGTTTTAGTTTTCTTAAGAAACGCCACGAAACGGCCTACTGGTTGTGAAATCTTGTCAGTTTTTACTCACCCACGAGGAATGACCAAGAAGCGGCATCGCGGGGTTCGTCATTTGGGCCTGCCACGCCGTAGCCTTGGAAGAGGCCGGCCATTCGTCATTGTGTTCCGCCGCCTCGAGCTTCCACCTCAAGCGCTGAGAATCTGTCAATACTTTCTAAATTTCTAGATTTCTTGAAGAGCCGCGACTTGCCGACAATCAAGTCAAGTGCCCACAGCTTTATACCTCCACATCAATTTGAAAAAGCGAAACGCGTCGCGCACGGGATGGATGTTGCTCACCTGATCGGAGTAAACAGTCGTGATCGGGACTGGTTCGATCCGGTAGCGTTTGCGGCTGGCGATAATGAGCACTTCTGTGTCGTAATCGAATCGGTCTCCCCCGCCAAGCAGCTCAGGAATCAATTGTTGGTGCAACATGCGAAAACCGCACTGCGTGTCTGGAATTCTTTGTCCGCAAAGGTGGCTAATCCGCCTGCTCATATAACGATTCACGACGCGGCGGATGAATGGCATTGCGCTCGCATTATCCATGCGATTGCCGACGAAAAGCATGGGCTGTGTCGCGGAGGCTGCCGCTGACAAAAACCGCTCGATCTCCTCGGGAAGATGCTGCCCGTCGGAATCAAGAAGGATCAGCCATGTGACTTCTCGAGCCAGGCAGTGCCGTAATCCGGTCTTGATGGCTTCGCCTTTGCCCCGATTTTGATTGTGAACAATAACCTTGGCGCCGGCTTCGCGCGCGCGTTGCGCGGTCCCATCGTTTGACCCGTCATCAATCACAAGCACGTGATCGAGTTGCTGTCCGGTTCGACGAACGATGTCCCCAATATGTTTTTCGTCGTGATACGCCGGAATCACTGCAACGGTTTGAGAACGAATCTGAGCGAGCCGTTCCTGGGCCGCGTCCGTCATCGGCGCACTACTGGGTGAAAATCCGCCGCGTGGTACGAGCTGCGAACCAGCGGACCTGAAGCGACGTAGAGAAAACCCTTTGTGCGCGCGATATCTCCGTAATAATTGAACTGCTCGGGCGTGATGTATTCAACGACGGGCAAGTGTTTCGGACTTGGGCGGAGATACTGGCCCATGGTCAGCACTTCGCAGCCAACCTCGCGCAAATCGTCCATCGTCTGAAAAAGTTCAGTCTCCTTTTCGCCGAGGCCGAGCATAACGCCGCTCTTCGTCACAACGCTGGGCGAAAGTTCTTTCGCCCGGCGCAAGACTCGCAAGGACGTCCCATACTTTGCGCGTGAGCGCACCAGCGGCGTGAGGCGTTCCACCGTTTCCATGTTGTGATTATAAATGTCAGGGCGGGCATCGAGCACGATCTGGATGCACCAATCCTGCGCGTGAAAATCGGGAACCAGTACTTCGACAACGATTGAAGGATCCATTTCCCGAATCGCAGTGACTGTGCAGGCAAAATGATCGGCGCCGCCGTTTTTGAGATCGTCGCGCGCGACGGCAGTAATCACCACATGCTTTAACTTCATCCGGCGCACCGCCTCAGCCACGCGCTGCGGTTCGTCTTTCTCAATCGCGAAAGGCTTGGCCGTTGTGACCGCACAAAATCCGCACGCACGCGTGCACCGATCGCCTGCGATCATGAAAGTCGCCGTGCCCTGGCTCCAGCATTCCCAGCGATTTGGGCATTGGGCGCTCTCGCAAACCGTGTGCAAGTGCAAATCGGAAATGAGCGCCTTAGTCGAAAAGAAAACTGGATTCGACGGCAGCCGCACCTTGATCCACGGCGGTTTATGCGCCTGGTGCAACGCCGGATCAATTTTCGCACAAGACATCCAACAAAGTTACAACGTTAAAAAAGTTACAAAAGTTAAATCGAGCGACGCGACCGCGCTCAATGTTGCTGCAACTGTGTCATCCCGAACGGAGTGAGGGACCTCACATCCGCAGTGCAACATACACGAACGTTTGCGTAACCGTGTTCGACACTGTGAGGTCCCTCGCCGTCTTCGCGACTCGGGATGACCACGCGCTACAGTTTCGTGCGCCCCGAGAGCGCAGCTGAAAGCGTTAGTTCATCAGCCGATTCGAGGCCGCCGCCAACTGGAATGCCACGGGCAATCCGCGTGAGCGTGACCGGTTTGCTCTTCAAAAGATCGACAATGTAGTTTGTAGTGGATTCGCCTTCCACATCGGCAGGCAGCGCGAAAATGATTTCAGAAATTTTTTCGGGATCGACCCGTTCTAATAGTTCTTTGATACGCAAATCTTCAGGGCCGACGTGATCGAGGGGCGAAATTTTGCCTCCGAGAGAATGGTAACGACCACGGAAGGCACCGGTCTTCTCCAGAGGAAGAATGTCAGTTGGTTGTTCTACGACGCAGAGTAACTCCATTAAGCGCGAGGAGTCCGCGCATATTTCGCAGATTTCACCGGCAGCAAAGAATCCGCACAGACTGCAGGGCCGAATCGACTGGCGCGTGTCTGTGACAGCCCGCGCAATTTGCTCCGGTTGATCGTTGCGCACCCGCACCATCCAGAGCGCAATTCGCTCCGCGGAACGAGGGCCGACTCCGGGCATTTGTCGCAGTTGCGCAATTAAATTCCGGATTGCCGCCGGATATTCCGTTTTTCTCAAAGTGCGCTGAGGTTCGCCACGGCGAATCCGTCCTATGGCAGGTTTATTCCAGGGGCGATTCAGTTAACTGAAGAACAAGCGGCTCCAGCCTCCGCAAATAAAATTGCAATGGCGGATCCTCTTCCTCCTCGGAGCCCCGCGCCTTCTGAAATTCGTTGTAGGCTTCGGCCCAGCGCTTCTCTCGATAAAGAACCACGCCGCTCCAGAAAGAGTCCCGGCGCGCGATGTATTCCGGCTTGGCATCGGCAGTAAGCCAAAGCGGCTCGTAGATTTCAAGCCGATCATGCGAATTCAGCCCGCTCACAAAATCAATCGGGCGCGCGACAACCATGTCACTCACCCGATCAAACGTAGGAGTGTCCATCAGGGCATTTGATCCGTAGAAATGATTGAGGGCGCAGAATCTGCGCGCCAGTTCAATGGGTTCGCCCCTCGCTAGCAGCAGCGGGCGATGGCTGTCCTTCAGCGCACCGGCAATTATCACACCAGAGCTAACCCCCGCCCAGATGTCCGAATTGGCAAAAGTGTCTTCGCTATCTGTCGGGCGCTCGCGAAAATTTTTCATCATATCCAGGACAACGCGGAGTGCTTTCTGGGCGTGCTCAGTATCCGGAACTGGAAATCCAAAAAAGGCGACCACGCCTTCCCCGTCAGCGGCTTGGAGGTACGCGCCTTCGTTCGTGAGATGCTCAGCGGTCTCGCGAATAAACTTTGCCGTCGCTTTAGCCAAGGCCCGGGGCTCAGAATCTTCCGCGGATGCAAGTTTGTTGCCGATATCGCAGACTACGACGCTTACTTCGTATGTTTTCGGCTGAGGATCAAACGGAGTTCTCCCGTCATTAAGGCGGCGAAATTCTTTGTTCGACAGGCGATCGCCAAAGAATGTTCGCACCAGATGCGAGCGGGCTCTCCATAAGAAAGCCGACCAGCCTTCCGCGATCGCCAATGCGAATACCAGCGCAAGAACGGACGGAATCGGCTGGAAAAATATCCGATAAAGAGAGCAGACCCATGAAAGTCCGAATAGCTCCACCACCATCAAACCAACCAGCAGGCGGCTACGCCAACGCGGAACGATGCTCAGGCTGAGCCAGGCGACAACAAGAGCAATCAGTAGGACAAAGACGTATTGCCATTTTTCACCCACGATTCTCGTCGCGCTGGCATGGTCGGAGACAAGCTGTGAACCGAGAGCCTCAAAACCCGCTATGGTCTTGCTGGCGTGCAGCGCGCCGACGGCGAAAGCAACTGCGACTCCAATTATGAGCGTTGTTACCACCGACCGCTTCATCAAGAATCAAGCCTTTGCGCGATTGCAGCCGGGTAATAGGATTGCACCACGAGTTCGCTCAGGAACTGGTCAGGAGCGTCAATTGCCTCGGCATTAAGAATAAACTTGGTTCGGCCCGTATTCTTGTTAATGAGGCTCAAGCCGAACTGGTAATCCTTAAATAAATGAGAGCAGAGATCACTCATGTTCATCCGCTCAGCTTTCGCTCGCTCGACCAGGCGGCGAATTGCCGCTTCATCAAAAACAATTTCCAATCCGTGCTCATTGCCGAATTTCTCGGCGAATTGACGGGCACCGGCTTCCAGCATTTGCGCCTCCAGCTTGTGTCCCTCAACCCTTAATCGATCGAGCACGCGCTGCGGCTCACGCACCAGCGACGCGGTCACGCGCAACTGGCTCAGGCCCGACCCAGCCAGATAGTATTTGTAATCGCGAAATAATTTTTCGAATACTGTCAGTAATCCGCGCGCGCCGGTTTTTTCCTTTGCGGCGGCC
Organism: Verrucomicrobiota bacterium; assembly: GCA_003218885.1. Lineage (GTDB taxonomy): Bacteria > Verrucomicrobiota > Verrucomicrobiia > Chthoniobacterales > UBA10450 > Udaeobacter. Next base: position 5,452 of record QHOV01000165.1, read on the forward strand.
TCGGCCAGCAGTCGCAGCGCTTCGTCCTCGAAACTGATCTCGATCCCATAAGCGCGAAACGCGCGCTCGTATTGCCGGAGCAAACTGCCCTCGGAATATTTCATGATGTTGAAAAGATCATCGGCGTCGAGATCCTCACAAACCACACGCACCGGCAACCGCCCGATGAATTCCGGCTCGAACCCGTACTCAATAAAATCCTGAGTGGTTACGTGCTGGAAGAGCTCATTGTCCATCACCTGAACCGGCTCGGCCCGAAATCCTATCTGTCCCTGCCGAACGCGTCGCGCCACTTGTTCCTTCAACTTCTCAAACGCGCCGCTCACGACGAAAAGAATGTGCCGGGTGTTGATCGCCTCGCGTTTTGCCTTGCCGCGCCTTTGAAATTCGAATGCAGCCTGTAACTGCGCCTGAAGATCGTTCATGCTGCGGACGGGCACTTCCGTTTCCTCCATCAATTTCAAGAGTGTGGTCTGCACTCCGCGCCCGCTCACGTCCCGTCCAATCAAATTTCCGGCTGCAGCGATCTTGTCG
>QHOV01000142.1 GCA_003218885.1 Verrucomicrobiota bacterium
TTCGCGGGCAATGATTTGTCGTGAACAATTTCAAAGTCGATCAACCGCGCCCGGCCAGTCTTCTCGTCATAGATTACATTGTTCGCTCCTGCGTCGCCGTGCGACCACGGCCCGCGAAACTCATCGCTCCTGAACTGATGAGCGCGCCGGAATTCGACGCCGGCCGCTTCGACCATTCGCCGCGTGAGCGTGCCCTGATCTAAACGCTCCCACAGGCTTTTTCCCGGCAGCTTGTCAGCGCAGACCGTTTTGTCACCGGACGCCCAGGCGCGAAAACGATCGCCATTGAGCATTTTGAAACACTCCACTTCCCACCGTTGCCAGTCCTCGGCTTTGGCCCAGAAACGAATCGGTATGCCAGCCATGCGAAAATACAAATTCGCCAGATCAGCCAATTGTTCCCCGTATCCGTTGCGCCGCTTGATTACCACACGCCGTCCACGACGGACCTTTTGGGAGACCGAATTAATCTTTAGCGAATCGACAAATCTCGCCGTGGCGTTGCTCAGAGCTTGAGGTATGTGATTTGTAAGTTGCTCTGCCAGGCTTGTCCCATTTTCCCCAGTGGGCATCGTTGATGTTTTATTCGATCTCATTGGCCTTCGCGACCGTATGAATTGGACGCTAAAACGGTTAAAACGTTAGAAGGTTAAAACGGCTTTGGGAATTCACCGCGACTGCTTTGAAACGTTGTAACTCCTTTAACGATTTAACGACTTAACGTGCGCGCAGCGCGATCGTGTCGCCGATTTTCATCACCCGCAGCTGCGTATTTAACTTGCTCCTTTTCAGTTCGCGTTCGAACGCTTCAGGCGTGCCCGTCAGCACTGGAAACGTTCCGTAATGCATGGGAATTACTTCGCGCGGATTGACCAGCCTGACTGCTTCCGCCGCGCGAGCAGGTCCCATCGTGAAATGGTCGCCGATGCAAACCAGCATGACGTCAATCTTGCGGAACCGCGACACCAGCGCCATGTCGGAAAACAAATCTGTGTCGCCCGTGTGATAGATCGTAGGACCGTCGCGCAGCGCGATTACCAATCCGGCGGGAGTGCCGGCATAAACCGGCGGTGCGGTTTCCTCCTTGGAAACTGCTGAGCCATGCCATGCGGGCACAAATGTGACTGCCACTTCACCGCCAAACAGAGTGAGCGTGCCACCCATGTGCCCGGTCGTTTCCATATCAGCGAGATCGCTCGGATAACCGAGCGCGCTAACAATGGCCGCCGATAAATCGAATGTCGCTACCAGTTTCGCACGCGTCCTTTTACCGATCTCCACCGCGTCTCCCACGTGATCAGAATGTCCGTGTGTAACCAGAATAAGATCGACATGCTCGAGCGCGGCGAGTTCGTCCTTCGCTTTTTCGAAAACAGGATTCGTCAACCACGGATCGACGAGCAGAACTTTTCCGGTCGGCGTTAGGATCTTGAAGGCCGACTGACCATACCAAGTTAATTGCGTTTCCATGCACATCAGCAAACCGAAAAGGATTCATTCGGCAAGGGCAACTGAGTTGGGCAAATGACGAACGACAAATGACCAATGACGAAGGAATGACGAAACCTGAAGCCACCTTGCGTCAGCTTCGGTTGAACCGCTTCAACGGTTTGGCGTCGCGGAGCCAATCGTCATTAATTCGTCATTCGACATTCATGCTTCGTCATTTTACTAGATTTCGCACATGGACCACGATCAAGCCCACCGGCATCTTAGCGCGAGTCATCCGCGCATGGCTGAGTTGATTGCGAAGTCGCGTCGCTACAACGTCGCGCCAGCGGTTTCGATTCGGCCATTCGACGCGCTCGCCGAGTCCATCGCTTACCAGCAACTAAACGGCAAAGCCGCTGCCGCGATTTGGAACCGCGTCCGTGCGCTGTATCCCAAAAGAAAATGGCTTGACCCGGCGAGAATTCTCGCGACACCGGACGAAACGCTTCGCGCTGCAGGGCTTTCGCGCGCGAAGATCGCCGCGATTAAGGATCTCGCTGCAAAAACAATCGACGGGACCGTGCCATCCGGGCGCGCCCTTCTTCGGATGAGCGATGACGAAATCGTCGCGCGTCTCACAACTGTGCGCGGGATTGGCCGCTGGACAGTCGAGATGCTTCTTCTTTTCGATCTGGGCCGCCCGGATGTCTGGCCAGTCGATGATTACGGTGTTCGCAAAGGTTTCACCAAAACCTTTGGCCGGCGAAAACTCCCGACACCGAAACAGCTTATGAAGCTTGGGGAGAAATGGCGACCGCACCGTTCGGTTGCGGCATGGTATTTCTGGCGAGCGCTGGACCAACCAGAAAAGTTACAAAGTTAAAACGGTTACAAGAGTTACAAGGACGAATACGGCTTCCCTTTGTAACGCTCGTAACGATTTAACCTTGCGCTCCGCGCTACGCCTCAGTAGAACGAGCGCATTATGGCCATGATTCACGTTAACCGGGGCGCAACAAGTTTGGGCGTATTTTCCGAAGAAGAAGTTCGCGAAGGCCTGCGCACTGGCCGCTTCGCTCCTGGCGACATTGGGTGGCGCGAAGGAATGGCGAACTGGCAGCCACTCTCGCAGTTCGCAGAGTTGGGATCGGCTGCGCCTGCGGCGCCTCCTCCTCAGATCGGCGCGGCCGCGACCTCAGAACCTGCTGCGCCGCGCGACGGATTGCCTTGGGATGAGCGGCAAACCAAAGGATTGTTCAACGCGTTTATTGAAACGTTGCAGATCGTCTTGAGCAGACCGGCTGCCGCGTTCACCGCAATGAAACGCGAGGGGGGTCTGGGCGAGCCGCTTCTTTACGCGATCATTGGTGGAACTTTCGGCGGGGTGTTTGCGGTCACTTACAATTTTGCTCTTCGATCATTCGCACCATTCGGGGACAGGCACGGCGCTTTGACACATCTTTTCGGCGGGCTCGGCTGGATTTTCCTCTTGGTCCTGACACCGCTCCTTGTGGTGGTTGGAATGTTTGTCGCCTCGGCAATTCTTCATGCTTGCCTGATGATCGTCGGCGGCGCGAAGCAGTCATTTGAGACTACGTTCCGGGTAGTTTGCTTCGCGGAAGGATCGGCAAGCCCACTTCTTGTCATCCCGTTCTGTGGCGGACTGATCACTGGAATTTGGAAAGTTGTCCTTTACTGCATCGGATTAGCGCGCTCTCATGAAACCGACACCGGCCGTGCTGTAATTGCCGTTTTCCTGCCGCTAATTGTTTGTTGCGGCGGCGGATTGCTCATCGCGTTCATGTTCGGTGCATTGGGCGCTTGGAGCGCAGCACAGCATTGACTGCCCGGGCAAAATGCGGTTCCGCGTTCGGCGTCTTGCTCCAGGTGAAATTGATCACGAATTAATCTGGCTAAGCATCTCACTGGTATCGCTGACGCTGGCAGCGGCTTGGTTGGCAATCGGTTTACCCTGGCCGCGCTGCATGTTTCATGAGATTACCGGTCTGCCGTGTGTCACATGCGGGATGACGCGATGCACGATTCAATTCTTTCATGGCGACTTTGTCGCTGCGTTGAAATGGAACCCACTTGTGTTTACAGCGCTATGCGGCGTAATGGCCTTTGATCTCTACGCGTTCGCGACACTCGCAACGCGCGCGCCACGTTTACGAATCTGTTTTTGCACACAGAGGGTGAGAACATTTGTGCGTTTCTCAGTCATCTCTGCGTTCGCGCTAAACTGGATTTATTTGTTGTTACACTGGCGCGATTTTTAGAATCAAGGCAATCGCGCGCCGCAAAATCTGTGTCCATCTGTGTCCATCTGTGGCTAATTTGGGCACATGCGAGTTCTGGTCACAGGCGGCGCGGGTTTTATTGGATCGCATCTTGTCGAGAAGCTGCTCGCGGCCAGGCATGCTGTCGTCATCCTCGACGACTTCAATGATTTTTACGATCCGCAAATCAAGCGTGCGAATATTGCCGGTTTTGCCAAGGACGTGACCGTCCGCCACGTCGATCTTCGCGACGGCGGATCGGTGCGGAGTTTATTTCATCGCGAGAAAGTTGACGCGATTGCGCATCTGGCTGCGCGTGCGGGTGTTCGACCCTCGATTCAACACCCCCAACTCTATTACGACACAAATGTCAGCGGGACATTGCATCTGCTGGAGGCGGCGCGCGTGACTGGCGTTGAGCGATTCATCTTTGCATCCAGCTCGTCAGTTTACGGAGCTTCGAAAACGGTCCCATTTTCTGAGGACCAACAGCTTACTCAGACACTCAGCCCGTACGGCGCGACAAAAGTCGCGGGCGAATTTCTTTGCTCGACTTACTCGCATCTCTATCAAATGCGTATAGTAGCGCTTCGTTATTTCACCGTGTACGGCCCGCGACAACGGCCCGATCTGGCCATTCATCAATTCGCCCGGCGCATTTATGCCGGCCAGCCCATCGATCAATTTGGAGATGGCAGCACGCGCCGCGATTACACTTACATCGATGATGTGATTCAGGGAACGATGGCGGCGCTCCAGTACCAAGGTCCGCTCTACGATGTTTTTAATCTGGGCGAGAGCGAAACCATTCAGCTGAAAGAACTGATTTCGGCAATCGAAAATGTACTTGGAAAAAAGGCAAAAGTTAATCGGCTGCCTGAGCAACCTGGCGATATGCCCCTCACTTGCGCAGACATTTCCAAAGCGAGAAAATTGCTCGGTTACAAGCCAACTACTAAGTTGAGTGAAGGTCTGCAAAAGTTCATCGACTGGTTTCTCCGCAGTCAACGAGGCAATAGCCCAGCGCTTTAGCGCTGGGATCGGGCATTAGGATCGTAAAGAGTCCCAGTCGGGACGAAAGAACCGTTCTTCCGTCGCTGATGGGACTCGCGTCTTCGGATGCGTTTTGCCCAGCTTTAAAACGCTGGGTTATTATCATTTCACCCGTACATATTGTAAGCTCGCCCAATGACTTCGACGTTGCCCTTCGAGCAGCGCGCCTGCTTTATCGCCGGTCAGGCGAAATCGGGCACTACGCTTTTGGTGGCCCTGCTCGATAACCATCCTGAGTTACTCGTGTTGCCGGAAGAAACTGCTTACTTTCCTACCGTCCTGACCAAATATGCGCCACGCGGTCGCCGCGCGCAGTTTGATTATCTGACCAAACAATCGCTTTCCAACGTGCTATTCGGTGGCCCGTGCAAGTGGGGCAAGCGCAATTACTCAACGTTTCCGCGCGAGAAATTTCTTAAGACATTTGAACATGCGGCATTTGATCCTGTGAACGCGCAGGAGGATTTGCTGATTCTCATGGTCAAAGCGTACGCGGCTACCCTGGGCCGCTCACTCGACACGGTCGCGCGCTGGGTGGAAAAGACTCCAGCCAATCGTAATCACATCGGCGCTATCCTCACTCGGTTTCCACACGCAAAGATCCTGGTCACCATGCGCGATCCGCGCGCCATTCTTGCGGCGCAAATCGCACTGGAGAAAACGAGGCAAACAGGAAGGTTCTCGACTTATTACGTGATCGCGCATTGGCGGGTGGCTGCCCGGCTCGCCAGGCGCGTCCGCGACGGGGAGGTGCTTGGCCTCGTAGTGCCCTACGAAAAATTGGTCTGCGAACCAGCCCGGACAATGGAAGAAGTTTGCGCTTACCTCGAGGTCCAGTTCGATCCGGACACTGTGCTGACGCCGACGAAAGTGGGCCAGTTTTGGAGTGGCAACTCCGCGGCGCGCGTTAACTTTTCACAAATCAGCTCCGAACCGACGACTCGGTGGCAGCGCGAACTCTCTGAAGACGAAATCGGGTGGGTCGAATGGCATTGCCGCGATCTGATGCCGGAGTTCGGCTACGAGCCAAAACTGACCCGACGTGAATTGCGATATTTTGTGCGCCCGATCCGCGGAGAGCGCCCGCGAGAATACGTCAAGTCGCGTGCCTATTCATTGCGAGACAACTGGATTGGCTGCTAATCGAAAGTGTGCCTGGTAGGGACCCGCGCTGCGCTGTCCGGACGCCGCAACGCGGCGTCCCTACCTCGTTGTGCTTGCAATTGCACGGAAGCAGGCCATAATCTGCGCGAGATGTCGGGAATCTTCTTCGATCTTCCGAGCGTCCGGTTTCTACGACGATTTAGATTTCTTGAAGCGATGCGGCAACTATTTGCAGCATCACTGCTTCGTTGGTTAAGTGGGCCGGCTTGCGTTTTGAGACAAGTCCATTTCCGACACACAGAGGCGGAGTTTCCATTGGCGTCACAGAGGAGAAAGTTTGACTGGACTCTTGATGATTCGGACGCCGCGGACGGTGTCCCGAGCCTTTTCGGGGCGCTCCGCCCTTTTAACAATTGGACCAAACCTAAGAATCAACATGAACTCTTATTCATCCGGAAGACGCTCACGCCGCTCGCGCGGTGGGGGCCGACGCAGCAGAGGAAATCACGAACGCTTTCGCGGCCAGCAGGGAGCGGCAAAGACGCAAAAAAAGACATTCTGGCAACGGGTTGCCGAATTTTTCGGAAACGGCGGGGAGAAAAAGAAAACCGCACAGGCACGCAATGGTGCGCAGCCTTCGCGACCGGCGCGCAAACCTGAACAGATCGAAGTCACTTCGCCGCGTCTTTACGTTGGCAATTTGTCGTTCGACGCCACCGAGAGCGATCTATTTGAATTGTTCAACGGAGTCGGGCACGTGCAAAATGCTGAGGTCGTAAGCTACCGGCACAACCAGCGCTCAAAAGGTTTTGCCTTTGTGCAGATGCAAACCATCGAGGAAGCGAAGCGCGCCGTGGAGGAATTGCACGACAAGGAATTCCTCGGCCGCAGACTGGTGGTGAGCGGTGCCAAATCCGACCAGCATCAGGCGCGCTGAGCGCGTTTCCGCGGTCAACAGCTGAGGGTGGACGCCAAAGCGCGGCGTCCCTACCTCTTAATCTCCAGATACGTCCTCGCCTGGACGTGACTCGTGCCTGGCTGGAATTCTTCTACCCGCATTTGTTTCAGAAACCAGCGACCCTCGATCTTTTGCGCGGACACGACTTCGAAGCGTTTCGCCAGTTGCGCGTTCCAATCGTAGCCTTCCATCCGCATTAATGCGCCGCTCGCCTTGTCGATCCACAGCAACAGATTTGAATACTGCGAGTCGCGCGAGGGCGCGCGCAGTTGCAATTTCCAGCAATTGCGAGTGCGAACATTTTCCTCGCCCAACACGCGAGCAGTCGGCCAGTAAAGAAATTTGAAGGCAAGATCCTCGTAAGTCACGCTGGTGCCGCGGATTCTTTGATTGAGCTTCGAAGGCGCAAATTTTTCAGTTCCCGCGCCGCTCACAAGATCGAGGCGCGAACTGTTTTCGCCAAGGCGCAACTGCAACATCTCTTCTGGATTTGTGAACGAATAGCGAATGAGCGGCCCGTTTTGTACCAGCCGAAATGGGACGACTACATCATTTTGTCGAAGTTGGCCCTGGAGGTCGATTTGCTGTTGGGACTCGATCATGCGTACTGAGGCGAGAATGTCTTTCGCGGAAGGAGGCGGCTCAGCGAAGAGCGACAACGAAAATATCAACAGAAACGCGGCAATTTTTCGCATGACTCAGTTTTAAGTTTTAAGTGTTAAGCTTTAAGCTGATGATCTGCGCGAACAACACTTAAAGCTTAACACTTGGATCAGTCTATCTTCCATCTCATCAACGAAGAATGGACGAGTCCGGCGCTCGACTTGTTCATGGCCGCGCTCAGCAACGGCGCAATTTGGAAGCCCCTGTTCATTGCGATCGCGCTCGCCGCGCTTCTTTTTGGTGGATTCAGGGGGCGCGCATTCATTGTGTGCTTGCTTCTGGCCCTGGCGGTAACGGAGCCGGTTACGGGAATATTGAAGACAGCATTTGATCGGCATAGACCGAAGCAGGTGGAAAGCGTCCGCATGGTCCAACTGCAAAAGACGCGGCCGGCGTTTCTCACGCTCTTTAAGAAACCGGTCATCCGTTTTTCCGATCAATCCGATCGAAACCGTGCGGGGCCGTCATTTCCATCGGGCCACGTGGTAACCAACACGATCATCGCCGCGTACTGCACGCTGTTTTATCGGAGGCGCGGCTGGCTCTACTGGTTTATCACCGCAGCGGTTGGTTACTCGCGAATTTATCTGGGCGCGCATTGGCCCAGCGATGTGATCGCTACGCTTTTTCTTGGCGTTGGTGAAGCGCTCCTGCTGCTCAGCCTGTTTGAATTGATCTGGAGGATCGTGGGCCGCAAATGGATGCCGCGACTTTTTGCGCGCCATCCGAGTTTGATTGCGTTGGGTGGTAGGGCGCGACCGCGGGACGCGCTTCACGGCGTATGAGCACCACGCGCGCAGTCTTTTTTTTCATCCTCGCGCTGACGGCGATTCGATTGTCATTGCTGGCTACGACTGATCTGGAATTTGACGAGGCGCATTACTGGATGTGGTCGGAGCGGCTGGCCCCTGCATATTTCAGCAAAGGGCCGGTCATTGCGTTTGTGATGCGTGCCAGCACCGCGGTTTTCGGCGCCAATGAGTTCGGCGTCCGCTTTTTCAGTCCGCTGCTCGCAGCAGGAACGAGTGTGCTCCTGTTTTATTTCGCGCGGCGCTTGTTCAATGCCACCGCAGCGCTCTCGGCGGTCATCGCGCTGAATGCCACGCCGATCTTCAATATCGGTGCGTTCCTGATGACGATTGATGCGTTGTCGGTTTTTTTCTGGCTGGCAGCGATGTTTACGTTCTGGCTGGCATTGGAAAAGACCCCGCATTTCTCCTGGTATTGGCCGCTTACCGGCTTGCTGATTGGGCTTGGGTTTCTTTCCAAATACACGAATGCGTTTGAGCTAGTTTCGATTTTCTTGGTGCTGGCTCTGGCGCCCCGGCTTAGACAGGAGTTCAAACATCCCGGCGTGTATTCATTGGTGGTGATATTCGCTCTTTGCACGATTCCACCCATTGTGTGGAATGCCCAACATGCCTGGATCACACTGGTGCATCTGCGTTCGCGGGGAAGTCTCGAGCACGGCTTTGGTTTTCATCCGGTCGAGGTTGCTTCGTTTCTCGGCCAGCATTTTGTGGCCTATTCGCCATTTCTCTTTCTGGCGCTGGCTTGGGGCGTCATTGGAAGCTGGCGCCGGGTCAATCAGCAATTCAAGGTCCTGTTCCTGATGTGGTTTGGGTTGCCGGTGTTTCTCTTTTATCTGCTTCTTTCAGTGAACAAGGCCGCTGCGCCAAATTGGGACGGCCTCGCTTTGTTGGGCTTCGGCCTTTTGGCAATTTATTTCTGGTGGGAACGACTCGAAGCCAGCGTTCTGTTACGGCTGGGCGCAGTCGTGGCGATACTGGTTGGGATTACCATGAGTGTGATCGCGCTGGACACAGACGTGCTGCGCGCGGCCGGGTACGATTTGAAGCGAAGTGACCCCAGCGATCGGATGCGGGGATGGAAAAGCGCTACGAGCGCGCTGGAAAAAATGCGGAATGATCTGGAAACGAAATTGGGCGAGAAACTTTTTCTGATTGCGGACGCTCGTGATCGCGCATCAGAAATTTCCTTTTATCTGCGCGATAAACGGGTGGAAGGCCCGGGTCATCCGCCGGTTTATATCCCCGAATCGCAGGACATGGTGAATCAATTTTCCTTTTGGCCGCGCTACGATGAATTTGTTGAACTAAGACCGGGCGCGCCGCGGCCGGAGGGCGAAGTTTACACTGAAGAGAACGGCATCAATCTCTTCGTGGGCCGCGATGCGCTGTTCATTCGGAACGGAGAAAAGGAACACGTGCCGCATAACATTCAGGCTGGATTTCAATCGATCGAGCCTGTGGGAATCATCGAGGTGCGGCGCCATGGCAGGGTGTTGCGCACTTGGGAGGTGTTTCTTTGCCGAAACTATCACACTCTTCCATTATGACAGAGGAACCAAATTTTCCGGCGGTTTCAGTGGTGGTCCCTCTTTTCAATGAGGAAGAAAGCATCGCCATTTTGCAATCCGAGTTGAGCGCAGCGCTGAAAGACCTCGATTACGAGATCATTTTTGTCGATGACGGATCAGTCGATCGCACAGTTGAACGTATTGAACCCAAGGCGAACGGCCGCGTGATCCGGTTTGAAAACAATGGCGGGCAAAGCGCGGCGATTTATGCCGGCCTCGAGGCCGCGCAAGGCGCGACCATGGTTCTCATCGACGGCGATTTGCAGAACGATCCTGCTGATATTCCGAGACTACTCGACGAAATCGCGCGCGGCGCCGATCTCGTCTGCGGTTATCGCGCGCAACGGCGGGACACCCTGGTGAAGCGGCTGACCAGCTGGATTGCCAACGCGGTTCGCAGCCGTTTTACCAAAGACGGAGTGCGCGACACGGGTTGCACGCTTAAAGCAATGCGGCGCGAATGCGTCAGCGCGCTGGTACCGTTCAAAGGAATGCATCGTTTTATTCCTGCGCTGGTTAAAGGCGCGGGCTATCGGCTTGTGGAGATCCCGGTGAATCATCGGCCTCGCCGCTTCGGCCAAAGCAAATACGGTCTGGGTAACCGCGCTGCGCGCGCGACAATCGATATGTTCGGCGTGCGCTGGCTGCTTTCCCGGCGTTTAAATTACAAAATTCGCGAGTCGTAAGCACTACATCGTTTCAAATCCCGCTTGTCATCCTAGGCGCTGCCGCTAAGCTTGGCCTCCCGCACCGGGAATTCGCATGTCGTTGGTCAATTTACTTTCTGCCGAGCAAATCATCCCCCAGATGAAAGCAACGGAGCGCTGGACGGCAATCGTCGAGCTGATCGACTTACTGGTTGGACTTGGCAAAATTAAGTCCCCGGATCGCGACCCGATTCTTGCGGCGCTGAAACAACGCGAGGAAACGATGAGCACAGGCATCGGATTCGGGATCGCCATTCCACATTGTTCGTCTGACCGGCTCGAGGAAGTCGTGGCCGCATTCGGAAGGTCCTCAACGGGGATCGAGTTCGACGCGCTGGATAATGCCCCAGTAAAGTTCGTTGTTCTTTTCATTGTCCCAAAAAATCAATTCCAAACGCACCTACGCACGCTGGCTTCGATCGCAAAGTTTCTAAACGACCGCTCGGTCCGTGAAAGCCTGGCGAGCGCGAAATCCGCCGCCGAAATTTTGTCGATCTTTCGCGATCGATCGTAATCGTTTGCGCAAACTTGCGCTAAGATCATCCGTGTGAACGGTAGGGACAGCGCGCTGCGCTGCCCGGACGCCGCAGCGCGGCGTCCCTACCATGGAAACTTTCCAATCACTCCTCGCGAAAAAGCTTTCCGAAGCTTTGGCAAAGGCGGGTCTGCCGACCGCCGGCGAATTAACGCCGGCGACCGATCGGCGCTTCGGCGATTATCAGACGAACGCAGCTCTCGTGCTGGGAAAGGAGCGTGGCGAAAATCCCCGCGCTCTCGCTGAGAAAATCGCTGCCCATTTTGATGTTGGCGATCTCTGCGAAACGCCGGCGGTCGCGGGCGCAGGCTTCATCAATTTCACATTGCTTTCGGGTGCGATCGAGAAAAAAACCCTCGAACTCCTGCGAGATGAACGGCTCGGCGTTGCAGAGACAAAATCAACACAACGGATCGTGATCGATTTCGGCTCACCTAACGTAGCCAAACCGATGCACGTCGGTCACATCCGCAGCACCGTGCTTGGTGACGCGCTGGCGAGGATCGCGCGATTCCTCGGGCATGAGGTAATCGGCGATAACCACATTGGCGACTGGGGCACGCAGTTCGGTATGGTCATTTACGGCTGGAAAAATTTGCTGGATCGACAAGCCATGCAGCGCAATCCGCTTGCCGAGATCGTGCGCGTTTACAAGGAGACGAATGAACGAGCGGCTAGCGATCCTCAAGTTCGAGAAGCCTGTCGACAGGAACTGGTAAAGTTGCAGGAGGGCGACAAGGAAAACACCGACATCTGGAACGAGTGCGTGGCGTTCTCAATGCAGGACTTCGAGCACGTTTACAAATTGCTCGATATCCACTACGACATCCAATGCGGCGAAAGTTTTTACCACGATCGCCTGCCGGGCGTGGTGGAACGCCTGCTCAAATCCGGCATCGCCGAGATTAGCGAAGGCGCGGTTGTCGTGTTCTTTCGCGATAACCCCGAGCTGGCCGATAAACCGCTCATCATTCGCAAGCGAGACGGCGGATTTAATTACGCCACTACCGATCTCGCTACGGTCGATTATCGCGTCAACGATTTGAAAGCCGATGCGATCTGGTACGTGGTCGGCGCGCCGCAGATTTTGCATTTTAAGCAAATTTTCGAGATTGCCCGGCGCGAAGGTTACACGGTTGATCTGCGCCATATTATATTTGGCAGCATTCTCGGCGAAGACCGCAAACTAATGAAAACGCGCTCCGGCGAAAATGTCCCGTTGCGCGATCTTCTCGAAGAGGCGTGCAAGCGCGCCCGCAAAATCATCGAAGAAAAGAACCCGCAGCTTACCGAAGACGAAAAGATAGACATTGCCGAGAAGATCGGGATCGGCGCAGTGAAGTATGCCGATCTCTCGCAGTACCGGATGACCGATTACATTTTTTCCTGGGAGAAAATGCTCTCTCTGCACGGGAACACGGCGCCGTATTTGCAGAACGCCTACGTGCGCATCCGCTCCATTTTTCGCAAAGCAGGCGACGCCGCTGTAGCCACGCCCCTGTGGGGCGTTGAGGGTGGGACGGGCCACAGGCCCGTGGCTACAACCCTGACGTTAACGGAGCCTGCCGAAACCAATCTCGCCAAACGTCTGTGTCAGTTCGCCGAGATTGTTCCGCAGGTGCTGAATGGCTTTCGCCCAAACATTCTGGCAAACTATCTGTTCGAGTTGGCGAACAGCTTTCACACATTTTACGAAGCCTGTCCGGTCTTGAAATCAAGCGAACCGGCGCGCAGTTCGCGGCTGGCACTGTGTGAACTGACAGGACGAGTCTTGAAGCACGGTCTCGGCCTTCTCGGGATCAAAGTGCCTGAAAGGATGTAAGAAAACGCCGAACGCCCAACATCGAACGCTCAATCTCGAACGCAGATTGCAATTTCGGCGTTGGACGTTGGGCGTTGAGCGTTGGACGTTTGCTTCCTGCTGTGAAAAAGGAGCATCCGCGCATTCCAACTTGCACTTACCGGTTGCAATTTAATCGCTGGTTCACATTTTTGCACGCGCGGGAGATTGTGCCGTATCTGCACGCACTCGGCGTGAGTGATATTTATGCGTCGCCATATTTTCAGGCGAGCCCGGATAGCCTGCACGGCTACGACATTGCCGACCACAACAAGCTGAACGCGGCGATCGGCTCGCGCGCGGATTATGACGTCTGGATCGCGGAACTGCAAGCGCACTCCATGGGACAGGTTTTGGATTTTGTCCCGAACCACGTCGGCATCGCGGATTCGCGGAACGAGTGGTGGATGGACATGCTGGAAAACGGCGCCAACTCGAGATACGCGCCCTATTTCGATATCGACTGGCAGCCGCGGAAATCTGATCTGCGCGGCAAGGTTCTTCTGCCAATTCTAAGCGACCAATACGGGCGCGTCCTTGAGCGCGCCGAATTGCAGGTGCTCTTTGAAGAAGGAACATTTTATTTGCTCTATGGCGAGCGCAGACTGCCGATCGCGCCGGGAACGTATCGCCACGTTCTTGAAATTGCTTTACAAAATCTCGCCGAACACAAGGACGAAGATTTTTACGCCGAATTACAAAGCATACTGACTGCGCTCGAGTATTTGCCGAAGCGCACGGAAACCGATCAGAAACGAATCGCGGAGCGCATTCGCGAAAAAGAAATCATCAAACGGCGGTTGGAGCGGCTTTGCGCCGAAGCCCCGCAAGTGCAACAGGCCATCGATAAAGCGCTGGCGCATATCAACGGAAAGCCGGGCGACCCACGCAGCTTCGATGCCCTCGATGAATTGCTTAATGCGCAATCGTATCGGCTGGCCTTTTGGCGCGTCGCGGCCGAAGAAATCAATTACCGCCGTTTTTTCGACGTAAACGAGTTGGCGGCGATTCGTGTCGAACTCCCAAAGGTTTTCGATGCCGTTCACCGGCTTCTTCTGGAGTTGGTGAGTAATGGCGCAGTGACAGGCCTCCGCGTCGATCATCCGGATGGTCTTTACTTGCCGACAGAGTATTTCGAAAAACTTCAGCAGCGTTGCGCGAAGGCGCTCGGTATTGCACTGCCCAAGGACGGGCGCCCCGTTTACATGGTGGCGGAAAAAATTCTCACCGGCTCCGAAACGTTGCGCAAGGAGTGGCGCGTGCATGGAACCACGGGTTACGACTTTGCGAGTCAAGTGACGCAGTTGCTGGTCGATTCGTCGAACGAAACGGCGATCACAAAAACATTTCATCGTTTCATCGGTCACTCAGTTCCCTTTGGCCATCTGCTGTACGCAAAAAAGCTGCAGGTGATGAAACTGGCGCTGGCGAACGATGTCGATGTTCTGGGGAACATGCTCGACCGGCTTTCCGAGCAAAACCGATGGTATCGCGATTTCACGCTCGAGGCGCTGTCGCGCGCGGTGCGTGAGACCATCGCCTGCTTTCCCGTTTATCGCACGTATCTCGAGCCCGATCAGCCTGTGAACGATGAAGATCGACAAATTATCGAGCGCGCAATCGCCGCGGCCAAGCGCCGCAACCCGGGAATGGACGAGTCGATCTTCAATTATTTGCGCGAGGTGCTGCTCTTTCGTTTCCCGCCGAACCTTCACGCTGCCGAACGCGCCGCGCACACGCATTTCGTTTTGAAATTTCAGCAGGCCACGGGGCCGATCATGGCCAAGGGACTCGAGGACACCGTGTTTTACATTTACAACCGGCTCATAGCGCTAAACGAAGTGGGCGGCGAGCCGCAACAGTTTGGGTCGAGCATTGATGCGTTTCATGAGCAGAACATGGATCGACGACACAATTGGCAGGCCACCTTGCTCGCCACTTCAACGCACGACACAAAACGCAGTGAAGATGTGCGTGCGCGAATCGTGTCCATTTCCGAAATCCCTGAGCTTTGGCGCCGTTGGTTGCAACGCTGGCGCATGGCGAATCGCCGTTGGAAACGAATGATCAATGACTTGGAAGCGCCGGACGCAAACGAGGAATACTTGCTTTATCAAACTCTGCTGGGGACCTGGCCAATACGAGTAGATGGCGAACCAGAATCCGCCGCAACGCAGCAGTACGTCGAGAGAATTCAAGCTTACATGGCAAAGGCGCTGCACGAGGCGAAGATCAATACGAGTTGGATACAGCCAAATGAAGAATGGGACGCTGCGATGCGCGATTTCGTCGCGAAAATCTTGGAGGCAGCTCCCCGCAACAAGTTTCTGCCGATCTTCCTTCCAGTTGCGAAAGAGATTGCGCGCTTGGGAGCGATCAATTCGCTCACCCAAACGCTGTTGAAGCTCACCTTACCCGGCGTGCCCGATATTTATCAGGGCAACGAGATTTGGGATTACAGCCTGGTCGATCCCGATAACCGGCGTTCCGTCGATTACAGTCTGCGACGCGAAATGCTCGGCGCGTTGCCGAGCACAACGCCCGACGAACTGACGCAGACGTGGCCGGATGGCCGAATGAAATTGTTTCTGACCCAGCGAGTCCTCCGTTTTCGTTGCGGACACGCTGATATTTTCCAGCAAGGCGAATATCTGCCGATTCGCGCGAGCGGAACATTCGCTGAATGTTGCGTCAGTTTCGCCCGGCGTTTGGCAGAAAAATGGATTGTCGTAATCGCGCCACGACTTTCTTCGCGCGTTGGGTTTCCGCCGATTGGTGAATTGTGGAAAGAGACGATAATCGAATTTCCCGAAACGCTTTCGCTCAATAATGCCCACGATCTCTTCACTTGTCGCCCTCTGCCTCTCCAAGATCGCCAAGGAAAACTCGCCGAGGCATTGTCCATCCTGCCCTTCGCGGTGATCACAAACCTGTAGCCGCTTCGCTGTGCGAAGCGGCGGACTGGGGAATTCTTCACGGGGAGCTCGTCGCCCACCCGCCTTCGCATTTAGCTACTGCGGCCAAGCAGGGCGACAGCTACAACTTATGCGCTAAGGCTTGGAAAAGATCGACCATCCACCGGGAAAAGTTGCTGAGGTTTGTCACCAAATCCGTGCCGAACCTTGCAAAGGTAATTTGTGGTGAGGCGAGAATAAGCATCACGCTGAGCAATAACAGGTTCATCAAATAGATCACTACGAGCGAAAAAAATGTGCCTTGATCCCTTAGGTCGGTCTGATTTTTCGGGATCATCCAGCATGTGAACGTGAAATGAAACGCCCAGGTCGCGCCGATCGCGGCGTAAAGCAAGCGTCCATGCGGCTGCATGTTCAGAAAAAGGCTGAGCACGCCGTAAATGGCGATCGCCAAAATGCTGTAGATCGGAAAAAAATAAGGTGCCAGCGCGATCCAGAAGTTTGCCTTGCTGGTCACAACATGTCCGCCATAACTGCTCACCCGAAACCGGCTCACGCGTCCGCCCATAAACCAAACCCAGAGCGCGTGAGTAAGCTCGTGTCCGAAAACGTAAATCAGGATCGGACGCGGCAGACCGAAGAAAGCGATCAACCACAGAACTGCGCCCAATGAAAAGAACCAAAATTCCTCGCCCGCCCAGAGCCGTTGCGTCACGGTCGCGCGCGCGAAAGCTGTAAAAAATGTCTGACTAAGAATTGCGCAGAAAGGCAGCAGAAAAATCGCAAACAGAAATTTCAACCAGCGCGTCGGCACTGTCAGCGGCTCGAACGCGGGCACGATTCGCCCCGTCCGCGCAACATTGCGGACGATTTTTTGAGTGCGGCGTCCTTTACGCTTTCCGCGATTGTTCTTCGCTCTTCGCTTTAGTGCAGCCAAAGTTGCCGCAGATTACGCAGCGTTACGACGAGAAAAGCAAGACGGAACCGATGATGACGCGGATGACGCGCATAAATTGTAGGGCAGGCGCGCCGCCTGCCAGATTGAGCGACCGGAGCGGTCGCCCTACAGCGATCACGCGATCCTCACGCTCGTCCCATGTACGCGCCGGTGCGCGTGTCGATCTTGATCGTTTCACCTTCCTTGATGAACAACGGGACGTTGATGCTTTTGCCGGTCTCCAGCTTTGCCGGCTTGGTGACGTTGCTGGCGGTATCGCCGCGCAAGCCCTGCGGCGATTCGACTACTTTCAAACTCACCGAGGCAGGTAACTCAACCTGCACTGGTTTGCCTTCGGCGTAGAGGACCTGCAGGGAAAGATTTTCCACCAGGTAATCTTTCGCGTCCCCGATCAGGTTTTGCTGCAACGTGATCGTGTCGTACGTTTCCGGGTCCATGAAATGATAGCCATTGCGGTCATTGTAACTGAACTCGAGCGCTTTTCGCTCGATCTCGACCAGCTCCACCTTGTCCGTTGAACCGAAACGGACATCGGCGCTCTTGCCGGTATTTATATAGCGAATGATCGCCTGGACGAACGCGCGCAAGTTCCCCGGCGTGCGATGATGCACTTCGAGCACAATGGCTGGGTTACCATTATATTTTATGGCCATTCCTCGGCGGAGGTCGTTGGCTGCAAGCATGAATGAAGAGTGATTCGTTACAAAAGTTACATCGTTACAACGTTGCCGCCTCCGCGGAGGCTACGGCGGCCCAGGCAGGCGTTGAAGGGGGAGGCGGAGTTTACATGCGGTCGGCAATTTTGCAATTGTAGGGCAGGCGCATCGCCTGCCGCCCGTCCGCAACCCCGAAAGCGTTCGGGGTTACCCTACAATAACTTCAATCGCGTCAAATCCTGCGAATCGACAATGCCCACCGGCACGTTGTCGTCGTCGATCACGACGAGATCGTCGATGCGATGGCGCTCCAGCAAATTGAGAACTTCAACGGCGAGTTTGTCTTTATGCACCGTGACGGGATTCAATGTCATGAGGTCCGCCACAAGGCGTTCACCAATCTTTGAATCGAACTGAAAATGCCGGACGAAATCGCCGTGGGTAAAAATTCCCAGTAATTTTTGATCTTCGCCGGTCACAACGGCAGCGCCGGCGCGCACACCGGTCATCGCCTTGAGCACGTCGCGGACGGATGTATCGGTAGAAACAATCGCCATCGCTTCGCGCGGTCGCATGATTTGATGGACGCGCATGAGCATGCTGCGGCCGATCATTCCGCCCGGATGAAACTTGGCGAAATCTTCCTTGTTAAATCCGCGAGCCTCGAGCAACACCATTGCCAGCGCATCGCCCAGCGCCAGCATCACCGTCGTGCTCGAAGTCGGCGCGAGATTCAGCGGACAAGCTTCCTGTTCGATGTTCACGTCGAGAAACAGATGCGCGTTTCGCGCAAGCGTTGATTTCGGATCGCCGCACATGGCGATGATCCTGACTTGGAACCGCGTAATCGCCGGCAGAATCCGGACCATTTCCTCCGTCTCCCCGCTGGCGCTCAGGGCGAGCACGACGTCGCCGTCGGCGATCACACCGAGATCGCCGTGCAAGGCGTTTGAGGAATCGAGCACCACCGCGGGCGACCCGGTGCTCGTGAGCGTGGCCGCGATCTTCGCGCCGATGTGCCCGGATTTTCCGACTCCCAGCACAACTACTTTGCCCCGCGCGTCCACGGTTTCCTTGATCAATTCGACGGCGCGAGAGAAATTTTCGCCCAGGCGCTCCCGGAGTCGCTTGAGCTCAAAAATTTCTATGTCCAGGACGCGTCCGGCCTTTTCAAGATAGTCCATCGAAGTGTATAATGTGGGCAAGGGCATGGTGCGGGCAAGAACTTGCACGCCTCGAACGAAAGGAAAAACATGAAAACGTTTATAATCGCAATCCTGGCTGTGCTGGTTACGACCGCTTGGGCGCAGGAATTCCGAGCGCCGATCGGCCCGCAAAAGCCGGTGCGAGCAATGCCCACGCCGCCGCCGATGTTGCAACGGCCCGCCGTTGGAGGAGTGATTCCGCGCGGATTCAGCGACGCTCGCAACCCATTACAAATGCTGAATCCGTGGGCGCCACCCCGCTACGGCACCTGGGTGGAAAGCACTTCATTCGACCCGGATCACCCCGGAAAATGGAACGGCATTAAACTCTTCGAAATCCTCTTTTGATTTAAGCTTTCAAGTTGATGCGGCGCGCGAATGCCGAGCGCGAAGATTGGAAAGCGTCGTGTTCGACACGTTGGCAAAATCGGTCGCCGCCGCTATGGCTACTTGGGCCAACTGTGGCCGGGATCGCGAACCGGCCACAGGTAAACTATCGATGACGGAATAGTTTTACGGCTTGTTGACAACCACTTTCGTCGCAGGCTTGCCCATCTCGAGCTGGGCGCTCACTTTTTGAATTTGTGCGGCCTGCTCCTTCAGCTGGGCCGTGAATTGCGCAGCCTGTTCTTTGAGCTGCGCGGTGAGAGTCTCTATTTGTTTCTGTTGCTGCGCGACCGTTGCTTGCAACTTCTCAACTTTGTCATTCAGCTTGGCTTGGCGCTGGGGGAGCGCGGAGTGGTCGGGGCGCGCGGCAGGTTGCGGTGCGCCACGTTTCACAGGTGCGCCACGAGAAGGTACGCTAGGTACGCTACCACCCTGGTTCGGGCCTACATCGTAGCCAAGGTGGTCGTTCGAAAGGTCTATAGTAACTTCAACAACGCTGCCGCCAACAGGCTGGAAGTTATTGAAGATACCACCGATGAAGCAGGCTAAGGACCCGACCCCGTTCCCGTTCGAGAGGTCGCCGATGCGGATCGTATTGCTTTCGTCGACCTCGAGGGAACCAACGAAGTCGCCGACGTAAGTGTTGTTGAAGCCAGCGATCACGTTTGGTCCTGCCCCTGTACCCACGGCTGTGTTCTCACTGCCATCAACGTTATTGAAGAGCGCCGCACCGCCAACTGCCGTGTTGTTATTGGCCAAACCGGATCCACTGAAGTCATTAAACGCGAGCGCGACATCACCAAGGGCGGTGTTTTCAGCGGCGATAACA
>QHOV01000166.1 GCA_003218885.1 Verrucomicrobiota bacterium
GCGCAGAGACGGACCAGAAAGGAAATGTGAGATCGCCGCCGGAGTTGCAGGAAGCGTTGCTCAAAACTTTTCTGCGCCCGATGTCGATGATCCGCAGTGCTGGAAAACTCGGTGTATTACTCTTGCAGCTTTCGCCGGCGTTTTCTCAGCGGAAACATAAGTTAAGCGAACTCGAGCCGTTGATCGAGACGCTGAGCGGCTACGACGTTGCGATTGAGTTTCGAAACCGCAATTGGGCAGTCGGAGATCAATTGGATTCCACAATTGATTTCGTGCGAAAGCATCGCGCGATTTTCGTGAACGTGGACGCGCCAGCATCGGATCATTTCACCGTGATGCCGTCGGACGTGGACGAAGTGACGGATCCGAAGGCCGCATATCTGCGGCTGCACGGACGCAACGCGAAGGCTTACGTCACCGGTAAAACTGTGGCTGCGCGTTTCGATTACGATTACAGCGATAAAGAAATCGCGGAGGTCGCCGAGCGCAGCAGGAACCTGGCACAAGAAGCGCGCGAGTTGCATGTGATTTTCAACAACAACAATCTCGATTATGCGCCGCGCGCGGCGCTTCGCTTGCGCAAGGCACTGGGCCAAATCGTCAAGACACCAGCACAGACACTGGAGTTGTTTTAGGTTGGTCCAAGTTCGTGCCTGAGCGCGCAGAAGGATCGATAAAGAAAACGTCCAACGCTCAACGCCCAACGTCCAATGCCGAAGTCAGATCATTATTATGACAATCGAAATAGCGAGCACGCTGTTCTGTGATTCGATATTGGGCGTTCGACGTTGGGCGTTCGGCGTTTTTCTGCCAAGTTAATTGACGTTGAAAGAGCAGGAGTCACAGCAGCCAACCGAGCCCGTTTACGAATCACGCTTGCCCGGGTCACTGGCGCGAGCCAAGCACTGGTTGGTCGCACATCACATGACTCTGATGGCGATCGCGGACACGCCGCATTCCATCGCTCTCGGGTCGGCCATCGGAATTTTCTTTGGCTTCACGCCGCTGTATCCGCTCAAGACGTTGTTGTCGATTGCTGTGGCATGGGCCTGCCGCTGCAATAAGATCGCGGCTGCGATAGCGGTGACGCTGCACGACGTCATGATTTGGGCGATGCCTGCTCTTTATCTTGCCGAGTACCAGTTCGGGTGCTGGATCCTGAATCGCCCGGCAGCACAGCGCGTGCACTTTCGGCAGTTTCGATTGCAGGACTATGTGCACTGGCACGTGTTTTCACGCGTCGTTTGGCCTTCGTTCTGGCCCGCCTTCATAGGTTCGCTCTTCCTCGCGATCCCTTCGGCGATACTTATCTATTTTCTCATGCGCTTGCTGATTAGCCGCGCCCGAACGCCGCAGAAAACGGACTGAGCAGGCAACGCGTTCACAAGCGTTTGCCAATCAGAACGCGGCGATTAAGGTGCTGCCGTTCGAGGGTGTTTATGTATTTGTCACGCCGACTTCTCATCATTTTCTCAGCCATTTTTACCAGCGCGTTCGTTCTTCGCACCGCGGCTGCGGCGCAGGCGTACGTTATTGCCGATGCACAAACCGGCTACATTTTGGAAGAACAAGAACCCAGAAAAAAATTGCAAGTGGGCAGCCTCACCAAGATCGCAACAGCGAGTGTCGTGCTGGATTGGGCGGAGAGAAAATCAGGCGACCTGAATCAGGTCGTTACGATTCCACAGGCGGCGTTTGTTGGGACTTCTGAAAACAATATCGGTTTTCAGCCCGGGGACAGCATCACGTTGCGTGATCTTCTATACGCCGCGCTTGTACAATCGGACAACATCGCAGCCTACACGCTAGCGCATCATGTCGGTTCGCAGTTGGGATCGCTCCTGCCCAGCGACGTTTCGTCGAAATTGACTCCCGCGGATGCGTTCGTCGCTCAGATGAACGCGCTGGCTAAACAACTGAAGATGGAGCGCACGCGTTTTGTTAATCCGCACGGCATCGATTACAAGGTCAAGCCGCTGCCGTACTCAACGGCCGAAGACATGGCGCGCTTGACTCGATACGCAATGAACAAGCCGAGTTTCCGTTTTTATGTGTCGCAAAAAGAACGCCAGATTTCATTCGATCGCGCTGGCCACCGACTCAATTACATGCTTCGCAACACGAACGAACTTCTGGGGAAAATGGGCATCGACGGAGTCAAAACTGGGACCTCAGCGCGATCCGGCCAGTGTTTGATTCTGTATGCGAATCGTGAGTCGGAAGTTGTTCGCCAGGGCCACCAGGAAACGGTGTATCCGCGTCATTTAATGGTGGTGCTCCTGGGCAGCACGAATCGATTTAATGAAGGGACTGCGCTTTTGCAGCGTGGCTGGCAGCTATACGACCAATGGGCCGCTGCCGGTCGTCTGGCCGATCCCAAAAAATTGCTCTGATCCCGCTATTGCGAAAATGAAGACGCGGATTGGTGTTCTGACCAGCGGTGGCGATTGTCCTGGGCTCAACGCCGTGTTACGCGGAGTCGTGCTCGCCGCGGAAAAACTTGGCTGGGACGTTGTTGGTTTTCGTGACGGATTCGAAGGGCTTCTTCCGCCCGGCAATCACGTGATTCTCGATCGCAAAAGCATTGATGGAATCATGGCGCTGGGAGGCACGATCATCGGTACAACCAATCGCGGCCATTTCGTGGCGAAAACCGGCGCCGGCGACCGCACCGTTGTGCCTGCACACATAATTGCAGGCGTCAAAAAGATACTGGACGAGCTTCAGGTGAAAGCATTGATCATCGTGGGCGGTGACGGCTCGTTGGTGACAGCGCAGCAATTACAGGAGGCCGGGATCAATTGCATCGGTGTCCCCAAAACCATCGACAACGATCTTGAAGCCACGGCCACGACGTTCGGATTCGATTCTGCCGTCGATGTAGTGATGGACGCCCTCGATCGCGTGCACACGACGGCGACCAGTCATCGCCGAGTGATGGTCGTCGAAGTAATGGGACGCCACGCGGGCTGGATCGCCTTGCACGGTGGCGTCGCGGGCGGCGCGGACATCATTTTGATTCCCGAAATCCCGTTTGACTACGACAAGATCGCCGGCGTGATCAAGGCGCGCGAGGCTGCTGGTTGTCTGGGAACCGTCGTCGTCGTTGCGGAAGGCGCACGACTAAGACATGGCGAACAAGTGAAGCGCGACGTAGAGGCAGGCGAGTTTCGGCTTGGCGGGATTGGCGACATGGTGGCGCGCGAAATTGCCAAACGCACCGGCAAAGAAACACGCTGCTGCGTGCTTGGCCATCTCCAGCGCGGCGGCGCTCCTACGACGTTGGACAGAATTCTCGCCACGCGTTTCGGCGTAAAAGCAGTGCAGCTGGCAAACGAAGGTCACTTTGGCTCGATGGTCAGCTACCAAAATTATCAGGTGCGCCACGTGCCGATCGCCGAAGCCGTCAACCGTCTCAAGCTGGTTCCTCCCAACGGGGAACTCGTCCAAACCGCGCGTGACGTGGACATTTCCTTCGGCGATTAGAGCACGCGCGACGCGTACCCTTCCATTTGTTTGCGCGCGATGAGCCAGACAAATGAAAAAGTTGTCGATGCGATGTTTCGCGACTGCGACTGGGCGAACTCGCCCGGTGCCGCTGTCATCGTGATCAAAGAGGGCAAACCTCTCTTTGCCAAAGGCTATGGCCTGGCAGATTTTGAAAAGAAAATTCCGTGCACGACGAATACGAATTTCCGGCTCGCGTCAGTCACGAAGCAATTCACGGCCATGGCGATGCTAATTCTGGTCGCGCGGGGAAAACTTTCTTTGCGAGATCGTCTGGCGAAATTTTTCCCCGAATTCCCGGCATACGGCGAAACGATTAGCCTGCATCATTTGCTCACCCACACTTCCGGCCTTCCCGATTATGAAGATCACATTCCAGGTGGTACTACCATTCCGTTGAGTGACGGCGATGTGCTTTTTATTTTGCGACAGCAGACCAAGGGTGATTTCCCGCCCGGCTCGCAATTTCATTACAGCAATTCCGCTTATGCCTTGCTCGCGTTAACCGTGGAAAATGTTTCCGGGAAAACTTTTCCAGCATTCGTGAAAGAGAAGATTTTTAACTCGCTGGGCATGACCAATTCGATCGCCTACGTCGCAGGACTCTCCTGCGTGCCGAATCGCGCTTATGGTTACGTCAATGGAACAAGCGGCTGGGAATTGAGCGATCAAAGCGTCACCAGTGCGGTTTTGGGCGACGGCGGTATCTACTCTTCGGTTGCGGATCTCTTTAAATGCGACCAGGCGCTTTACACCGAAAAACTCGTCAGCCAAAAGATGCTTGCCGACGCGTTTACCGCACATTCCAGCCGGTCGGACTTTAAAGACAGCGGTTATGGTTATGGCTGGTATGTCGGAAACTTCCGGGGCACGGAACGCATCTGGCATTACGGAAGCACCTGCGGTTTTTCTACAAGGATCGAACGTTTTCCGGGAACAAGACTGAGTGTGATCGTGCTGACCAATCGTCGCGATGCGGAAATTTCTCCAATCGTTGAAAAGTTGGTCGAACTATTTTGGTAAGTTTACCGCGCATGACGTGGACGTTTCTTTCGGCGACTGATTTGCTGTAGCGGCGGTCTCTGACCGCCGAAGTTCAATAGCAGAACATCCGACGGTGAGACATCGTCGCTACAGCGACAATGAAGATCGTTCTGGCGTACTCCGGCGGGCCTTGACACATCAATAAGTTCTCTACTGGCTCATGCGACATCCGGGCAAGTGGGGTAGTATGCAGCTGCTCAATGACACAAACTGCTGCGCACGCGCAAAGCACCGACTCGGTGCTGATGATCCGCCCGGGCCGGTTTTATCCCAATCCGGAAACGGCGGCAGACAATGCGTTCCAGCGTGATGCCGATCGCGGCTCAGATGCGTTGACGCTGGCGGCGAGAAAAGAATTCGACGCAGCGATGCAGACGCTGCGCGCGGCTGGGGTAAACGTGCATGTCTTTGAAGACACCGCTGAGCCGGAAAAACCAGACGCGGTTTTCCCCAACAACTGGATCTCGACGCACGACGATGGGCGCATCGCCCTTTTCCCGATGTATTCAGCCCTGCGGCGACGCGAGCGTCGGCAGGATATCGTCGAGGAACTACGGCAGCATTATCGGGTCACCGAAGTGATCGATTACTCGGCGTTCGAGGATGAAGGTTGCTGCCTGGAAGGCACAGGCAGTCTTGTGTTCGATCACCTGAACAAAATTGCGTACGTCTCGCTCTCAAATCGCTCTAATCCCAAGGTGATCGAACGCTTTGCCGATGATTTCAGCTACGAGCCGGTCACCTTCACCAGCATCGGCTCTAATGGGGAGCCGATCTATCACACCAATGTGATGATGTGTATAGGCACGGCATTCGCGATGGTTGCCCTGGAGGTGATTCGGAATGAAGCCGATCGGCGACAGGTGCGAGCGCGCCTGGAGAAGGCCGGAAAGGAGATCATGGAGTTATCGGCAGATCAGATCGCGAACTTCGCCGGCAATGCCATTGAACTACACAATAAGGGTGGAGAGAAACTGCTGGCGCTTTCCAGTCGCGCCGATCGAGCATTGACCGAGGACCAACGCGAAAGATTGAGCCGCTATGCGCGGCTCATCCTGCTTGAACTCCCTACGATTGAGCTTGGCGGCGGGAGCGCGCGCTGCATGATCGCAACGATTCACCTGCCGCCGCGGTTGTAGCAGCGCTCGTGAGTGCAGTCAAGGGACGCCGTCGCCCGAAATACAGCGAGCTGGTTTACAACGGCTTCTGGTTCTCACCCGAACGCGAAGCGCTCCAGGCGCTCGTCACCGAAACGCAACGCGAGGGGACCGGCGTCGTCCGGCTGAAACTTTACAAAGGCAACATCATCGTTGTCGGCCGCAGAAGCCCGAAGACTCTTTACGAGCCGAAAATCGCCACGATGGAGGGCCACGCGTCTGCATACGACCAGAGCGACGCTACCGGCTTCATTCGTCTGAACGCGCTGCGATTGAAATTGCGCGCAACGTTAAAAGATAGGGGCGATTGACCTCAATCGCCCTGCCGGTCGCACGTTTCGTCTCGACGCACCTGGTGTAAAAATGGCATAACACGCGGGGGCGACCGTAACTCGCATAAGCATGCCAGCTGAAGTCAAAAAAGAAATCCATCTAGAGATCGCCCATGTCTTGTTTATCGACATCGTCGGCTATTCGAAGCTGTCGATTAACGACCAGCACGCGGCGGTTGAAGAATTAAACCAGATTGTTCGCGCGTCCGA